>VGJG01000287.1 GCA_016867615.1 Candidatus Aminicenantota bacterium
TCGCTCGAACTGCCGCCCATGAAGGTCCGGGAAGTCGTGACTTTCTACAGCCTGTTCCGGAGGAAACCCGCCGGTCGGTATCATCTCCAGGTCTGCGCCAACGTGAGCTGCTCTCTCAGCGGGGGAGGCGACCTGATCGCCTACCTCCGGGAAAAGCTCGGGATCTCCGAGGGGGGGACGACGGCGGACGGTCGTTTTTCGCTCGAAGCGGTCGCCTGCCTGGGGAATTGCGACCAGGCCCCCTGCCTGATGATCAACGACGACCACTACGGACGGCTCGACCGCCGGGCGGTGGACGACCTCCTGGAGAAGTTGGATTGAGCCCCATGGATTGCCGTTTCCTGACCCGCGACTTCGAGCGTGAGCACTTATTCCGCCTCGAGACATACGTCGGCCGGGGGGGATACGAGGCCGCGGCCAAGGCCCTGAAGACCATGACTCCCAGCGCGGTCCTGGAGGAGGTCAAGGCCGCCAACCTCAGGGGGCGGGGAGGAGCCGGATTCCCGGCGGGAGTCAAATGGGGATTCGTCCCGAAAGGCGGAGACGCTCCCCGGTACCTGTGCGTGAACGCCGACGAGGGGGAGCCCGGCACGTTCAAGGACCGCTTCCTGATGGGCCACAACCCCCACCTCCTTCTCGAGGGCATGATCATCGCCTCCTTCGCCTCCGGGATCAGGCGGGCTTACATCTATATACGCGGCGAGTACGAACACCTCGCCCGCCGTTTGGAAGAGGCCGCCGCAGAGGCGCGTTCCGCGGGCTGGCTGGGAGACCATATCGCCGGCACGGATTTCGGCCTGGATGTCTTCGTCCACCGCGGGGCGGGAGCCTACATCTGCGGGGAGGAAACGGCCCTCCTCGAGTCCCTCGAGGGAAAACGGGGGCATCCCAGGCTCAAGCCGCCGTTTCCGGCCTCGGTCGGTCTGTTCCGGTGCCCGACGGTCATCAACAACGTCGAGACTCTGTGCTGCGTCCCGGACATCATCCTTCACGGAGCGCCGGCCTTTCTCCGGAGGGGATTGCCCCGGGACGGCGGGACGCGGCTGTTCAGCGTCAGCGGCGCGGTCGCCCGGCCCGGATGCTACGAGCTCCCGGTCGGCGCCGGACTGCGGGAACTGATCTTCGGCCCGGCCGGGGGCATGCGCGGCGGCCGGAAGCTCAAAGCCGTCATTCCCGGCGGGCTCTCGGCGCCGGTGCTGACGGCCGCGGAGATCGACATCGCCCTGGACGGCGATTCCCTGGCCGAAGCCGGCTCCATGCTCGGCTCGGCCGGGGTCATCGTCATCGACGATCGAACGCCGGTCGTCGGCATCCTGTCCAATATGGCCGCCTTTTACGCCCATGAATCCTGCGGGCAGTGCACGCCCTGCCGCATCGGCACAGCCTGGATGGCCAAGATCTCGGACCGTATGGCCTCCGGGCGGGGAAGGGCCGGAGACTTGGAGACGATCGTCCGTGTGGCGGAATCCCTCAGGGGCCGGACGCTCTGTCCCATGGGTGACGCGGCGGCCCTGCCCATCCTGTCGCTGACGGCCAAATTCCGGGACGAGCTCCAGGAGGCGGCCCGATGATCGGACTGGAGATCGACGGCCGCCCGGTGCGCGTCGAGGCGGGCGCGACCGTCCTGGAGGCCGCTCTCCGGGCGGGCATCGAAATCCCGCATCTCTGCCATCACCCCGCCTTTCCCCCCGCCGGCTCCTGCCGCCTGTGCGCCGTGGAGATCGAGGGCCTGCCCAAGCTCGAGCCGGCCTGCGCCACGGCCGTCAGGGAGGGCATGGTCGTCCGCACCGGAAGCCCGCGGGTCGTCGAAGCCAGGAGAAGCGTCCTGGAGCTTCTCCTGGCCGAGCATGCCATGGATTGCCCGGTCTGCGACAAGGCCGGCGAGTGCCGTCTCCAGGATTACCACCAGGCTTACAGCCTGGCTCCGGCCGCATACGCCGAGGACAAGAGGCGCCGGGACAAGAAGGTGGCCCTGGGGAAGAAGCTCCTCCTCGACCGGGAGCGGTGCGTGCTGTGCACGCGCTGCGTCCGGTTCTTGGAGCGGGTTACCGGCACCGCGGAATTGGGCGTCGTCGAGAGAGGCGACCGCTCCGAGATCGCTTTCTTCGAAGGCCGGCCGGTCGACAACAACTACTCAGGCTGCCTGGCCGAGATCTGCCCGGTCGGCGCGATCACCGACGCGGACTTCCGGTTCAAGACCCGGGCCTGGTTCCTGGAAGGGAAAGAAGCGCTCTGTCCCCTGTGCGGCCGGGGCTGCAATGTTTTCCTGGACAGGCATCCCGGCCATCCCCGGACGCCCGGGACGGACCGGGTGCTGCGGGTCCGGTCCCGGCCCAACGAGAGAGTGAACGGGCACTGGATATGCGACATCGGCCGCTACGGCTGCGGCTACCTCGAAGCCGACCGCTGCCGGAACGTTTCCGGACCGCTGGCGGCCGACCTGGGGCTGCGATCGATCGAGGATGTCGTCGGCTGGCTGGCGGCGCACCTGAAGGCTCTGGCGCTCAAGGGACGCCGGGACCGCGCGGTCGTGGTCCTCTCGGACTGGCTGACCAACGAAGAGCTTTTCCTGGCCGGAAAGGTCTTTGGTGACGACCTCGAATTCGGGCGTCTTCATGTCGTGGGACGTCGGGCGGGCGAGCCGGACGGCTTTCTGCTGACGGCCGAGAGGAGTCCCAATCGGGCCGGGCCGCGGTCCCTCGGCTTCCGCCCGGAGATCCCCCGGCTTGAGGACCTGACCGGAGAGGCCGAGACGCTCCTGGTTTTCAGTCCGTTCCTGGAAGAGGTCTATTCCGCGGCCGAGTTGAAGACGGCTCTGGCCCGGGTCAAGACCAAGATCCTCTTCACTCCCCGGGTCGACGGACTGATCGGCCTGTTCGACCTCGTCGCGCCCACCGTTTGGCCGGCGGAAAAAGAAGGGTCGTTCACCAACGTCCAAGAAACCGTCCAACCGTTCGAGGCCGCACTCCGGCCGTGTCCTCCGGCCGTCGAGGAATGGCGTCTGCTCGTCGCCCTGGGCAGGGCCGTCGGCCGGAATCCTTCCTTTTATCTTTCCATGAAAGGGGTCGGCGACATCAGGAGGGCGATGCCGTGACCGACGTCCTCATCCTCCTGGCGAAGGCCGTCGGCGCCCTGGCCTGGCTTCTCCTCCTGACCCTCTATCTCACCTGGGCCGAGAGGAAAGTGAGCGCGGTCATGCAGGACCGCATCGGGGCCAACCGGGCCTCGATCCTCGGGCTGCGCCTCTTCGGGCTCTTCCAGCCTTTCGCCGACGCCATCAAGATGATCTTCAAGGAGGATTTCAGCCCGACGTTCGCCAGACGGTTCCTCCACACCCTGGCGCCCTTCGTTTCTTTCTTTTTCGTGGCCGTGACCGTGGCCGTCGTGCCCTTCGGCGACCGGGTGACGATCGGAGGCCGGACGATAACCCTCCAGGTCATGGACGCCGGCGTCGGGCTGCTGTTCGTCCTGGCCA
>VGJG01000288.1 GCA_016867615.1 Candidatus Aminicenantota bacterium
TCGAGTTCGCCGGACAGGGCATGCATGACGCTTCCGGCGGCGAGGAAGAGGAGGCTCTTGAAGAAGGCATGGGTGAAGAGATGAAAGACGCCCGCGGCGTAGGCGCCCACGCCGCAGCCGAGGAACATGATCCCCAGCTGGGAGATCGTGGAATAGGCCAGGACGCGCTTGATGTCGTTCTGGACGAGGGCCATCGTGGCGGCGAAAACGGCCGTGACGGCCCCGACGACGGCCATAACCTGCAGGGCCGCGGGGGAGAGGGAATACAGGGCGTTCAGGCGGGCCACCATATACACTCCGGCGGTGACCATGGTCGCGGCGTGGATCAGGGCGCTGACCGGAGTCGGGCCCTCCATGGCGTCCGGCAGCCAGACATAGAGGGGCAGCTGGGCCGACTTGCCGCAGGCGCCGGCGAAAAGAAGCAGGCCGATGAGCGTCGCCGCGCCGGCTCCCAGGCCGCCGTCGAGCGCGGCGCGCTCGATGAGGCGGAATTCCGTCCCCCCGACGAACAGGACGAGGAACAGGATCCCCAGCAGGAAGGCGGCGTCCCCGATGCGGTTGATCAGGAAGGCTTTCTTGCCCGCGGCGGCGGCCGCGGGTTTTTCGAACCAGAACCCGATGAGCAGATAGGAACACAGGCCCACGCCTTCCCAGCCGATGAAGAGGACGATCATGTTCGAGGCCATGACCAGCAGGAGCATGGAGAAGACGAAGAGGTTGAGCAGGCCGAAGTACCGGGCATAGGACCGGTCGTCCTTCATGTAGCCCACGGAATAGACATGGATGAGGAAACCCACCCCGGCGACCACCAGGGTCATGACCGCCGTCAGGGCGTCGAACTGGAGGGACAGACCGGCGGAGAGTCTCCCGGCGTCCAGCCAGTCGAACAGCAACTTGACCCGCATCCCCCCGCCGCCCGCCCCGGACAGCCCGGCGAAGGAAACGACGGCCAGGAGGAACGAGGCCAGCACGGTCAGGCAGCCCAGGACCGACACGGCGGCCTTCCTCAGACGGGAACCGAAGAGGAGAAGGACGACGGCTCCGGCCGCCGGCGCGAGGGGGATCAGCCAGAAACACTCCTGCATTTCAGCCCTTCAGGATGTCGAGCTCATCGGCTTTGACCGTTTTCCTCCTTCGGAAAACGAGGAGGATGATGGCCAGCCCCACGGCCGCCTCGGCGGCGGCCACGGTGATGACGAAGAACACGGCGACCTGGCCCTCCAGGAGGCCGCGCGCCCTGGCGAAGGCGACGAAGGCCAGGTTGGCGGCGTTGAGCATGACCTCCACGGCCAGGAACATGACCAGCAGGTCTTTCTTGATCAGGAAGGCCGCCGCGCCCAGGGCGAACAGCAATCCGCTCAGGGCGAGAAACCAGGAGACGGGGATCATGACCGGTCCCTCTTTTTTGCCAGGACGATGGCGCCCACGAGAGCGGCCATGATGACCAGAGATGTGATCTCGAATGGGTAGAGGAAATCACGGAACAGGAGCCGTCCGATCTCTTTCGGGCCGCCGAACCCCTCGGGGGCCGCCGCCGGGCCGGCGCCGAACGACGCCGACAGGGAGAGAAAGATCAGAACCGCCAGTCCGGCCGCCAGGAGAACGGACAGGGAGAGAAAGACCCGCCGCCCCCGCCGGGGCGCCTCCGGACGGAGGGGGATCATCATCAGGACGAAGAGGAACAGCACCATGACCGCTCCGGCGTAGATGATGACCTGGACGACTCCGATGAACGGCGCGTCCAGAAGCCCGAACAGTCCGCCCAGGGAGGCGAAGGACGGCACAAGCCACAGGGCGCTGTAAGCGGGATTGCGGGACAGGATCATGCCCAACACCCCCGCCAGGCAGAGGGCCGACAGGAAGAAAAAAATTAAAACGGCCATGAATTTTTAAATTATATTTTTTTCTTTTTGTTTTGACAAGCGAATATATATTTTCTATAATGCTTCTGAACGCGGGGTAGAGCAGCCAGGTAGCTCGTCGGGCTCATAACCCGGAGGTCGCTGGTTCAAATCCAGCCCCCGCCACCATTTTTTGACAAAAACGGCTTTGTTGCGATATAAGCTTCCGGCCGGGCGTTGACCCGGAATAAGAGCCATGACCGAAGTTCCGTTCCCGCCGGGTGTCGTCCCCGTCCGTCCGGCCTGTCGGCTTCCGGATGACCGCTGCCTCTATTTTCAATGCTGCGGACCGAGCATGTCCCCGACTCTCAAGGCCGGCGACCTCATCGCCGTCGCGGCCTACGGATCCCGTCCCGTGCGGAGGGGGGACATCGTTGTCTTCCGGCTTCAGCCGGACGGCCGTCTGATCGCCCATCGCGTCCTTTCCGCAGGGGGAGGGCGCTTCCGCATGCAGGGCGACAACAACAACCTCAGGGATCCCTGGTCTCCCTCCCTCAAGGACATCGTCGGACGGGTCGTCCGACGGGAGCGGGGCCGAAAGACGCGGGCCTTTTCCGGAGGGGCGGCCGGAGCCCTGTGCGGGGGCGCCCGCCGCGTCCGGGCCGCCGTCCGTCGTGTGTTGTTCCGGATGTTCCGCCCGGTTTACCTCTGGGCCGCGGAGCGCGGAATCGTCAGGCGCCTTCTGCCCTTTCGCCTCCAAACCAGGATTCTGGCCGTCAAGCGGCCCGGGGGAATGGAGCTGCAGCTCCTGGCCGGCCGCGTTCTGATCGCCAGGAGGCCGGCCGCCTCGGGGACGTGGCATGTCCGCAGGCCGTTCAAGCTTTTGGTCGATGTCCGCGGCCTGGCTTCCATTTCTGGGGACGCGGAAAACGATGATATAATAAAAAAATGAACCCCTGCATCGCGGTCGTCGAGGACGAAAAGGACATCGCCGAGCTCATAGCCCTGCATCTCCAGAAAGCCGGTTTTCAGGTTCAGTCCTATCTCGAAGCCCGGCCCTTTCTGGCTTCCTTGAAGCGGCGGACTCCCGACCTCGTCATCCTGGACCTGATGCTTCCCGATTCGGACGGGTTGGAGGTCTGCAGATATCTCAAGTCCGCTCCGGGCTTGTCCGCCATCCCGGTGATCATCCTCACCGCCCGGACCGATGAGGCGGACAAGGTCCTCGGCCTGGAGATGGGAGCGGACGACTATGTCGCCAAGCCGTTTTCCCCCCGGGAGCTGACGGCCCGGGTGAGGGCCGTGATGCGGCGGGCCGAGCGGCGCTCGGAGTCCAAGGCCCTGCGCTTCGAGTCCGGACTCGCCCTGGACTTGGACAGACATGAAGCCGAGGTCCGGGGACGGAAGGTGGAATTGACTTCGACCGAGTTCCGACTTCTGGCCTTCCTGGCCCAGAGGCCGGGCCGCGTCTTCACCCGGCGGCAGATTTTGGACGAGCTGTGGAAGGGCGAAAAGATCGTCATCGACCGCACCGTGGACGTTCACATCCGCAACCTCCGGGAGAAGCTGGGCAACGCCGCCGGGGTCATAAAGAACATCCGCGGGGTCGGGTACAAAATCGAGGGCTGA
>VGJG01000289.1 GCA_016867615.1 Candidatus Aminicenantota bacterium
CATGCACAGGCTCTCGAGGCGCGAGGGATGGACGGTCACCGCGGCCGCGGCCATGGCGGCGTTCTTCTCGGCCGGAGAGACGAACCCCAGGCAATGGATCCGGGGGTGCGCGGGCAGGGGCATGAGCGGCTGTCCGATCAGGACCAGGTTGAGCGTCGCATTCCGGGCGGCGTAGCGGACGAAATAATCCAGGAGCTCGGCGCATCCCTTGCCCGGCTCGATGCGGCCGGCGTAGAGGACAAAAGGCCCGTCCAGGACGTGCCGCCGCCGGAACCCCTCGGCGTCGGCGCGCCCGGGGATGTCCACTCCCACGCCCACCGTATCCCCGAGCCTGTCCCGCAGGGAAAAGCGGGCTTCGAGCATCCGCCGTTCCGAGGGCGTGTTGTAGACGAAGGCCGCGGGCGGCCCGAACACCTCGCGCATGATCTCCAGCTTCAGCGCGGGCTCGTCGTGGGCCGTGGGCACGAGAAGCCGGGGCCGGCGCCGGACGGCCTGAAGCCCCCAGTAGGTGTTGTAATAAAGATAGGTGAAGAAGACGAACAGGTCGTGGTCCGCCTCTTCCTCGGACAGGGCGCCGATCAGGCCGGGGCTGAAGGGTCCCTGGCGCTCGAGCCAGTCGAGCTCGTCTTGGGCGGAGTGGGGGTTGTTGAAGATCCAGTCGGAGAAGGCGTTGAAAGACCGGATGTCCCGGGGCGCCCGGACATCGAACCGTTTCAGGACGACGGCGTTCAGCACGGTCTCCCCGGCCGGGTATTCGTTCTTCCAGGTGACGTAATCCTTGGCCGTGGTGGTGTAGACCGTGCAGTCGTGACCGCGGTCGGCCAGGCGCTCGGCCACCATCCGGCAGTGGAGCTCCGAGCCGCCCATGACCTCGAGGCCGTACCTCTGGACGACGAAAGCGACCTTCATGCCGTGAGCTCCAAGAGGATGCGCCCGTGGTCGGTCCCCCGGTACTCCCGGATCCGCCGCCGCTGGCCGGCGATGACCCGATCCCGGAGGGCGGCGTCCCGGGCGAGGATGTCCACGAGCTCCGCCGTGCGGTCCGCCCTCCGGTCCGAGAGCAGCACGCCGGCGCCGCCCAGGGTCGAGGGCACGGCCGTCGCCCCGTAGGCCGCGACGGGCAGGTCGAAGACCATGCTCTCCAGGAGCGGCAGGCAGAACCCCTCGTGCTCGCTCAGGCTGAGAAACACGTCGGCCGCGCGGTAGAGGGCGTAGAGCTCCTCGTCCGGCACGTGCCCCATGAACTGGACTTCCTCCGGCCGGAGGTAGAACTCGTCGGCCAGCCGGACCAGGCTGTGGTAGTACTTGGGCAGGGAGCCGGTCTTGCCCACGACCATCAGGCGGACCATGGGCGAGATGTATTTTTTGTAATAAAACACGACTTTGATCAGGTCCTCGACCCTCTTGTTGGGGACGACCCGGCCGACGAACAGGATGTTCAGCCGGCCGTCCCGGAAGAGGTCATGGACGAAGGCGTCGTGGGGCCTTTCGTACTTCGAGAAATCGACGAACAGGGGAAAGACCTCGGCTCGGGGAAAGCCCATGTCCAGGAGCTCCCGGCGGTTGTATTCCGAATCGGCCAGGGCGAAGTCCGTATCCCCGGCCAGGGAGCGCAGCTCGAGCCGGCCCCGGTGAACGAGCCGGGCCAGCGCCGGGTCGTAGGGGGCGAAATACTCCGGGGGGGTGATGTTGTGGTAGAGGATGACCCGCTTCGACTTCAGGCCGCGGAAGGCCGGCGTCAGGGGCGAGGGCAGGGCGAAATGATAGATCGTCGTATCGCCCGGCCCCGGCGGGGGGAGCTCGTCGAAGGGCTTCCCCTCGCCGGCCAGCTCCTCGTCGCGGTCCAGGCAGTAGATGTCGGCCCGGCGTCCGTTCCGCCTGAAAAAATCCCTCATGTGGAGGGCGGTGTCTCCTATGGCGTCCCCGCGGTGGAAGGCGGGCAGAAGCTGGTCGATCCTGGCGGTCACGACGCCCCCCTCACGCCGCCCCCACCCGCCGCAGGTGCTCGTTCAGGAGGCGGCCGACGTTCTCGGCCGAGTATTTTTCCAGGGCTTGCCGCCCCGAGGCGACGAGGCGGTCCCTGAGGCCGCGGTCGGAGACGACGCGGTCGATGAGGGCGGCCGTCCGCAGGGGATCCTTCCGCCGCAGGACCGCCCCCCCGCCGTTCATCGTCTCCTCCACCGCGCCCGCGGCGAAGGCCGCCACCGGCACGTTCATATAGAAGGCCTCGAGGAGCGGCACGCCGAACCCCTCGTGGTCGCTCTGGCTGAGGTAGACGTCGGCCAGGCGGTAGAGGGCGACGAGCTCCTCGAATTCGACGTGGCCGGTGAAGAAGACATCCGCGAGCTCGAGGCGGTCGACGAGCTCGAACAGCCCGGCGGCGTAGCGCTCCATCCCCCGGTAATCGCCGCAGAGGATGAGCTGGGAATCGGGGTTGAAGCGCCTCTTGTACCAGGAGAAGGCCTTGATGACGTCCTCGAACCTCTTGGCCGGGATGACGCGGCCGACGTAGAGCACGGTCGTCTTCCCCGTGCCGTAGATCTCGGCCGTCAGCGGGTCGCCCGGGACGTCGAACTTGGAGAAATCGAGGACGATGGGCAGCACGCCCGTGTTCGGGTAGCCGGCCTCCTCGAGCTCGCGGCGGTTGTACTCGGAGTCGCCCAGGGCCAGGTCGACCTTGTCCTTAAAGAGCCGCAGCTCCAGGCGGCCCTTGTAGCACTCCCGGGTCAGGATGCGGTGGGTGTCGAGAAAGAACTCGTGGGGGGTGATGTTGTGATAGATCATCACCTTCCGGTCGGGGATGCGGAAGAACAGCCGCGACACGGGCGAGCCGATCGAGAAGTGGAAGAGGACCGTATTCCCCGGCGCGCTCCAGCGGCGGTACTCGCGGTAGTCCCGGACGAGATGCGCCATCCGCGGGTCGTAGAACTTGACGAAGATCTCGGACTCGTGGCCCAGCCTCCGGAGCGCCTTCCGGATCTCGAGCATCTCGTCCGAGATGGCGTCGCCGTAGGTCAGGGACGTGGCGAACTGGTGGACCGGCATCGGTTCTCTTCCTCGAGTCGGTTGATGACCTCCAGGTATTTGCCCTCGATGACCTCCCAGGTGTAGTTCCCGTTGTAGTAGGCCAGGCCGTTCCTTCCCAGGGCCTCGCGGAGCGCGGCGTCGTCCAGGAGGAGGTCCAGGGCCTCGTGGAATTCGGCGTAGGTGCCGTAGTACAGCCCGCCGTTCGACCTCCGGCACTGTCCGGCCAGGACCTCGCAGTGGGCGTTGGCCAGGACGGGCTTGCCCAGGGCCCAGGCCTCCAGGGTGACCATGGACAGGCTTTCGTAGAACGAGGGCATGAGAAGGAGCTCCGCGCCCGCCAGGCCGTCGAACTTGTCCTCCTCGGGCAGGACGCCCAGGTAGCGGACGTCGGGATGGGCGGGGATGGGCAGCACGGTGCTGCCGATGAGGACGAGCTTGACG
>VGJG01000290.1 GCA_016867615.1 Candidatus Aminicenantota bacterium
ATGGCCTTCGGGACGCTCACACCCTCCTCCGCGGGACGCTTCGCTACCCGGGCTGGTGTCGGTCCATCAAGATCCTCCGGGAGCTGGGGCTTCTCAATTCCCGGCCCCCGGAAGCCGAGGCCAAAACCTACCGGGATTTCACGCTGTCCAGGCTCGGAGCGCCCCCGGGGTCCGATCCGGCGGCGCATGTGAGGGAGCGCTACCCGGCGCCCGAGGACGCGAAGGTCAGGAACGGCCTGGAATGGCTGGGACTGTTCGAGGACCGGGCGCTTCCTCCCGGGCTGCGGAGCGGAGTCGAAGTCCTGGCGGGTCTCATGAGCGACAAAATGTCCTACGGGCCGGGGGAGAGGGACATGGTGGTGCTCGAGCATCAAATCGCCTCCGTTTTTCCCGACGGCCGGGAAGAGCTGTCCGTATCCACCCTGGTGCATTTCGGAACACCCGGAGGAGACTCGGCCATGGCCCGGACCGTCGCCCTGCCGGCCGCGATCTGCGGCCGACTTATCCTGGAGGGGGCCGTCCGGGAGGCGGGCGTAGTGATCCCCGTCCGGGCGGGCATCTACCGGCCCGTTTTGAAAGAGCTCGAAGCCCACGGGATCCGCTTCGAGGAAAAAACCGCCCTCCTCCGCTGAGCGCGGGCGGCGGACCCGTCGTGCCGGCCTGCCAAATTGACATCATTTCGTCAAAGGTGCTATAAATTTTTTGAGTCCGCGATGAAGTCCCTGGACCTGCGCAAGAAAGACCGGGTCGTTCTGGTCAACGTCGTCGAATCCTTTCTCCTGGAGGGAAAGCCCGTCGGCTCGGACACCATCACCCGCAAACGGATCCTTCCCGATTCCCCGGCCACCATCCGCAACAGCATGGTCCGCCTGGAGAAGCTCGGATACCTTTTCAAGCCGCACGCTTCGGCCGGAAGGGTTCCCTCGGACAAGGGGTTGAGGCTTTATGTCAACAGCCTCCTGGACATGCTGGCCCCGAGTTCGGAGAGGACGGTGCTGCTGCCCGAGGAAGCTCTTCCGGGGCGGGGGGACTTGAACTCGCTCCTCAGTAGGGTGTCACTGATGCTGGCCGACGAGTCGGACAACCTGGGGTTCGTCCTCTCGCCGCGCATCTCCCGAATTCACTTCAAGCATCTGCGCTTCATCCGCGTCGCGGATAACAAGGTCATGGTCATTCTGCTCGCCACCTTCAACCTCGTCCTGAACGAGATCGTCTCCCTGGAGCAGGACCTCGGGCAGGGCGAGCTCGACGAGGCGGCCCGTTTCATGAATCAGAACTTCCGGGGCAAAACCCTCCAGGCCGTCCTGGATTACCTGGAGCATGAGCGGCCCCCCTACCGACAGAGGCGGGAGCCCGTGACGGCCAAGCTCTCCCTCCTCCTCAAGGCTTATCTCCTGCAGGAGGAGAGATCCGACTCCATCTTTTTTCAGGGCACCTCCAGGCTCCTGGACAAATCCCGGGACATCCCCCTGGAGAAGCTCAAGGCTCTTTTCCGGCATTTCGAGGAGAAAGCCAGGCTGGCGAAGATCATCTCCGATTTCATCTCCCTCGACCGGGTCAAGGTGCTGATCGGCTCAGAGCAGAACGACCCCGATATCGCCGACTGCGCGCTGATCCTGTCCCATTACGGAACGGAAAGCCAGGTCCTCGGCTCGCTGGGCATCATCGGTCCGAAGCGGATTCCCTACCACAGGATCATCCCCCTCGTGGATTCCATCGCCCTGCGCCTGAGCCAGACCATACGCCACAACCCCTGAAGGATAGAAAGAATGCCTCCATCGCAAGACGAGAGAGACAAGACCGGATCTCCGGAATCCGTCGGGCGCGAGGGAAGTGCCGGACCCGGGGCCCGTCCCGGTGCTGAAGAAGACGGCGCCGCTCGCGGACGGGGACGCCACGGGACCAGGAAAGAGCCGGCCCTGCCGTCCCCCGCTTCAGGGGGAGAAGAGGGGGAGGAGTTCGACCGCCTCCTCCAGGAACGGGAGGAGTACAAAGACAAGTACCTCCGCACCCTGGCGGAAGCCGAAAACCAGAGAAAGCGCGCCGAACGGGAGAAGAGCGAATACCTCCAATTCGCCCTGGCGGACTCGATAAAGGATTTTCTGGAGGTCGTGGACAGCCTGGAGAGAGCGCTGAGCGTCGCGAACGGCGCCGAAAACGCCGGCTTCCGGGAGGGCGTGAGCAGGATCCACAAGCAGTTCCTGGACGTCCTGGCCAAGAAAGGCGTGGCCCCGATCCCCGAAGCCGCGGGAGGTCCTTTCGACCCCAACATCCATCAGGCCCTGACAACGGAGCAGTCGGAAGCCGTCGAGGAGCCGGTCGTGGCAGAGGAGCTGCAGAGGGGCTACCGGATCCACGAGCGCCTTCTCCGGCCTTCACTGGTCCGGGTCCTGGTGCCGAAAAAGGACGAGCGGGCTTAGACGGCGCGGCCATGGCCAAGCGCGATTACTACCAGGTTTTGGGGATTGCGCGCCAGGCGGGCCCCGAGGAGGTCAAGAAGGCCTATCGGCAGAAAGCTCTTCAATATCATCCCGACCGCAATCCCGGCGACCCGGAAGCCGAGGAGAAATTCAAGGAAGCCGCGGAAGCGTACAGCGTCCTCTGCGACACGAGGAAGAAGTCGATTTATGACCGCTACGGCCACGAAGGGCTCCGCGGGGAGGGGTTCTCGGGATTCGAGGGGTTTGACCCTTCCGTGTTCGATGATTTCCAGGACATCCTGGGGAGCTTTTTCGGCTTCAGCTTCGGGGATTTTTTCGGGGGAGGGAGGCGAACACGGCGGAGCTCCGCGCAACCCGGCCGCGACCTGGCCCTGGACCTGGAGATCACTCTCGAGGAAGCCTGGGCGGGAACGGAAAGGGACGTATCCCTCAACCGGGCGGAGACCTGCCCCGTGTGCCGGGGCTCGCGTCTGAAGCCCGGGACGCAGAAGTCGGGTTGCCCGTCCTGTCAGGGACGCGGACAGGTCCGCCACCAGCAGGGATTTTTTACCATCAGCCGCACCTGTCCCCATTGCCGGGGAGAGGGAGAGGTGATCTCCGACCCCTGCCCCGAGTGCGGCGGGGCGGGCCGTCAGAGGAAAAAAAAGACCATTCATCTCCGCATTCCGGCGGGGGTCGATGACGGGGCGCGGCTGAGGCTGGCGGGCGAGGGAGAGGCCGGCGAGGGGAACGCTTCGCCCGGCGACCTGTACGTTCGGGTCGTCCTCCGGCCGCATGAGCATTTCGAGAGAAGGGACAACGACCTCTTCTGCCAGGTGGCGGTTTCCTTCACCCAGGCCGCGCTGGGAGCCGTCCTGGATATTCCGACGTTCGAGGGCCGGCAGCGGGTGAAGATCCCGGCCGGCACGAACTCCGGGGAAGTGGTCCGCCTCAAGGGCAAGGGGATGAAGGACGTCCGTACCCAGAGAGCCGGGGACCTGTACGTCCGGATGCGGGTCGCGACGCCGGAGAAGCT
>VGJG01000291.1 GCA_016867615.1 Candidatus Aminicenantota bacterium
ACCTCTTCCAGGCTTTCTCCCCCGGCGGAAAAGATGTTGTCCCCGAGCTTGGCGAGCAGGGCGGCTTCGAGCGGTTTCAGGCGCGCCTCGGCGTCCTGCCGGCTTGAGGAGGAGAGGCTCTTGAGGTGGATCTCGATCTGGCCGGGCTTGGCCAGAATGGTGACCCCCAGCGCCGGGTCGTCGGGATAGAGGCCTGTCATGATCTCTTCCACGGCCGATTCCGTCAAACCCGTCAGCTTCAATATTTTACGGACAAAATGACCGGAACGAAAAGATTCGAGCCGGGGAAGAACCTGGGCATCGAACATGGACTTGAGTTCGTGGGGCGGGCCGGGAAGGAGGACGAAGATCTTCCCGTTCCATTCGATCCATTGGCCCGGCGCTGTTCCGCAGTCGTTCCTCAGGACCGCGGCGCCCTCGATGATGAGCCCCTGCTTTCGGTTGCAGTCCGGCATGGGCAGGCCGCGTCTCTTGAACCGGTCCTCGATCCTCTCTGCTGCTTCTGAAGAGGGGAGGAGCTTTCGGCCGAAAACCCGGGCCGCCGCCTCCCGGGTCCTGTCGTCGGCGGTCGGGCCCAGGCCGCCCATGACCAGGATGAGGTCGGCCAGGCGGGCGGCTTCCTCGAGCATAAGGGCCAGGTCGTCCTCGTCGTCCCCGACGATCGCTTTGAATGATACCTCGAGGCCGAGGGAATTCAGCCTTTCGGAGAGAAAAAGTGAATTCGTGTCCTGGTGAAACGGCGTGAGAAGCTCGGAGCCGACGGCCAGGATCTCTACGCGCTTCATTCGATTCAGAACACACCGGCCAGGAGAATCGCCTGGAGCACGATCCGGGCATAGAGCGCGGCGCCCAAGTCGTCGGCCATGATGCCCCAGCCTTCCCTCAGGCGTTCGAGTTTTTTTATGGGATAGGGCTTCAGCACGTCGAAGACGCGGAATAGGACGAAACCGGCCGCCACGGCGGCCCAGTCGGCCGGGATGAAGAGCAGGACGGCCAGCTGTCCCGCGGCCTCATCGATGACGACGCGGCGCGGGTCCTTGCGTCCGAGCTCGCGGGCATAGGCGGAAGCCGCGGGCGCTCCGCTCAAAACCAGGAAGAGGACGAGTCCGGCCTGGGCCGGCCAGGGCAGCTTGAAAAGAAAAAACTTGTAGAGCAGAGCGACCGCCAGGCTGGCGGCCGTTCCGGGCGCCAGGGGGACGAAACCCAGCCCGAAAAACGTGGCGTAAATGCGCGCGGCGAGTTTCATTCCGTCAGGCGTCCGCGCAAATCATACACGCTGCATCCTGCGATTTCAACTTGTTCCGCGGCGCATCAAAAGAATCAGGGCTCGCGGCATCGGCCTCGGCGCGGGCCGCCTCGAGCCGGGCTTGACATCGGAGCCGGCCGGGCTTATCCTCGCCATCAGGATCAACCCGAGCCTGCCGTCATGAGACGCGGTCCCTTTTTTTGCTTTCGCCGTCCGGCTCTCATCGTCTTCGTCGGCGCCCTGGTCTGGGTGTCCGCCGTATGCGGGGGCGGCGGCGACGACGAGGGAGACCGGGATTATCGTCAGGACATGAGGAATTTTGTCCAAGCGCTCAGCGCCTATGCCCGGGGAATCGACCCGGGATTCATCATCATTCCCCAGAACGGACACCAGCTCCTTTCCCGGTCCGAGGAGATTCTGGCCCCGGCCGAGGATTATCTCGCCGCCATCGACGGAGCGGGGAGGGAGGATCTATTCTACGGCTATGAGGAGGACGATGAGCCGACCCCGGCGGCCGAATCCGAGGACATGATACGCTGCCTCGACCTGGCCGAAGCCAACGGAGTCCAGGTTCTTGTCACGGATTACTGCTGGACCCGTTCCCGGGTGGACGATTCATACGCCCGGTCCGCCGCCCGGGGCTACATTTCCTTCGCCGCCGACCGGAGAGACCTGGACGATATTCCCTCCTATCCGCTGGTGCCCTATAACGTCCATGCCTCCGATATCCTGTCCCTGGCCGAAGCAAGGAACTTCTTGTATCTCCTCGACCCGCACTCCTTCGGCGCGCGCTCTTCGTACCTCGACGCTTTGGCCGGGACGGACTACGACCTGCTCATCATCGACCTCTTTTATGAGGATGCAACCCCCCTGGATTTCAACGAGGTTCAGGGCTTGAAGCGCAAGGCCAACGGCGGAGCCAGGCCGCTCGTCGCCTACCTCTGCATCGGGGAAGCCGAGGACTACCGGTACTATTGGGACCCGGCCTGGAAAAAGAACCCGCCGTCCTGGCTCCTCGGGGAAAATTCCGACTGGCCGGGCAATTACAAAGTCCGATACTGGGACACGGAATGGCAGAAGATCATCTTCGGGAACGACGCCTCCTACCTCAAGAGGATCATCGACGCCGGCTTCGACGGCGCCTACCTCGACTTGGTCGACGCCTTCGAATACTTCGAGGATCAAGGAGTCTTCAGCCGCGCTGTCGCCTCCCAAGCCGGCAAGCCGAGCCCGAGATCCCTGCCCGACCTCTCGGCGCCGGCGAGGAGGGAGCTGCGCGTGGATGTGCCCCTGGAAATGGCGTCCTACTACCGACTGCATCTGTCTGATTTCCTCGGGTCGGCGACTTCCGCGCCCGTTTACGCCTCCGATGCGGCCGGGGCCCCGGTCATCGGCTACAGGATAAACCGCATTCTCCGGGGCTCGATCATCGACCGCCTGGGGCTAAAGAACGGAGACGTGATCACCGCGGTGGACGGCGTGCATCTCGACGGTCTCCGAAGCGTCCTGGCCGTATTTCGATCCGCCGGGGAGGACGGTCGGGTGGAGCTGACCGTTTTTCGGGACGACGAAAAAATGCTGATCGCTTACCGGACGACCAGCCGCCCGCGCAAGTCATAGACGTTCGCGCCTGTAATCTCGACTGAGCAGACGCCGCGCGCCGGGCTTTCCGCGCCGCGCGGTGACCGGATGCGGATGACGCCGTCCACTTCGGGCGCCTGGAATCGCCCCCGGCCGACAAGCGCCGGAGGATGCCCCCCGGCCGCTCTCTCCAACAGCGCTTCGACGCGCCTGCCGATGTGGGCTCGGTTTTTCTCGAGGGAGATCGCCTGCTGGAGGGACATGAGCTCACCGCGCCGGGCGGTTTTTTCCGACTCGGAGACCGTATCGCTTAGAGCGAAGGCCGGCGTGCCTTCCTCCGCGGAATAAGCGAAAACACCCAGGTGGTCGAACCGCGCCCGGCGGACGAAGGATTTCAGGATTTCGAATTCGCGCCGGCCCTCGCCGGGAAAGCCGACGATGAGAGAAGTCCGGAATGCCGCCTCGGGGATCGCGTCCCGGATTTTCTCCACAAGCCGGAGCGCTTGGTTTCCTTCGAACCCCCTGCGCATGGCCTTCACGATGTTCGAAGCCGCGTGCTGAAAAGGGATGTCGAAATAGGCGCACACTTTGGGGGACGTCATGGAGCGGATGAGCTCCCGGTTGAT
>VGJG01000292.1 GCA_016867615.1 Candidatus Aminicenantota bacterium
CCTCGTTTTCCCTGGGGTTGGCCCTGGCCCAGCCCCGGAGGCGGCTGATCGTCTTCGACGGGGACGGCGCCGTGCTCATGCGCCTCGGGAACCTGGCGCTCGTGGGCGCCAACGGGCCGGCGAACCTTGTGCATGTCGTCCTCGACAACGCGGCTTATGAGTCCACGGGCAAGCAATCCACCCTCAGCCCTCATGTCTGTCTGACCGGCATCGCCCGCTCCTGCGGCTACCGTCGCATCGCCTTATGCGAAAGCCTTGAGGATTTCGACGGGATATGGTCCGGTCCGATTTCGGGGCCGGCCTTTATCCATGTCCGGATCCGAACGGGCGCTCTGCCCGACCTGGGCCGGCCGAAGATCAAACCCCATGAGGTCAAAGAGCGGCTGATGAAGCACCTCGGCGTCGTCTGACCGCACGATCCTCTTGTTTTCAGAGCGGACACTCGTCCGCCGACCGCGACCTTCCTGTTCACGACAATCTCGCAGCGCGCCGGGCACGGCCTGCAGGGGCGGCGACGTGTCGCCGAGCCCAAAGCGGCCTCATGCGGCCGCACTCCAAATAAACGGCCGGACCGGCCCCTCCTCCCCGTCCATGATATGCTGCCTGTGCCGGTCTCAGGCGCCATCCACCAGGACGTCAAGCACGTCAAGAGACATGCTGCGCTTTCTCGAATGCGGTGCGCGTCGGCCGCCGGCCTTTTTGAGAACGCCGACGAACCGTTCCGAATTCCCCCCGGGAATCGGAAAGGGCGAGAAAACAATGTCTCTCATGCTCCCCCAGGGTGATGCATTCCCTCATGCCCGCCTCCTCCGAGGGAACATTTGTGATCTGCTACCACACACCTCTCCCTGACAGATTGCCCCGCAACAGCTTATTCAATATAATTTATCACTGCTCCGATCCGGAGAGGCTAAAGCGGCCCGGCCGCCATGCCCTCCGGCCGACAGGGTCAAGCCGGAAACGGCTTGGCCTTCCGCGCTTGAAAAGGAGCCGCGATGAGGCGTTTTTCTTTCTCAAAACACTCGGCAGGTCCCCGACACGCCGGTATCGACCGGCGCCCCGTTCCGCGTCGCATCGCCGGCCTTCGAGGCCGGCCCGCGGTTCTTCTCCTGTCGGGGATGCTGCTCGTTTTTTCCTCCCTGCTTCCTCAGGAGAAACAGGAAAAGAAGAAAGAACCGCAACAGCCGAAGATCACCGAGGAGATTCTGGTCGTCGGCCGGGCGCCCGGCGAGGCTCCCCTGGCCTCCGTGACGAGGGTCGAGGCCCGCGACATCGCGAGCCTGAAGCCCCGCGACCTGGGCCAGGTGCTGGCCCTGGCCGCCGGAGCCAACCTGTCCGTCGGCCAGAAAAACGAGACCATCCTCCTGCTGCGGGGGATGGACGCCCGGAGGATCGTCCTCCTCCTGGACGGCATCCCCATCTACGAGCCCTACTTCGGGACGTTCGACCTGAAGACGCTGGCCGCGGCGGACGTGGCCTCGATCCAGGTCACGACCGGGCCGGCTTCCGTCCTATACGGTCCCAACGCCCTGGCCGGACTGGTGAACGTCGTCACGCACCGGCCCGCGGACGAGCCGCGGCTGGCGCTCGGAGCGATGATCGGCCGGGATGACACGCTGGGCGCGGACCTCGCCGGCAGCCTGCGACGAGGCCGTTTCGCCCTGAGCGGAAGCGCGCTCTATCAGAAAACGGGAGGCTTCCGGCTCCCGCCGTCGGACGGCTCCCGCGACCTGCGCGCCCTCAGCGACTACGAGCGGCTCGCCCTGAACGCCAAGCTGTTTTATTATCCGACGGACGACTCGGAGATCCTGGTGAGCGGCAACATCTACCGCTCGGCCTACGGCCTGCCTCCCGCCCTGTCGGTCCAGCGGGCCCGCTACTGGCGGTTTCGTTCCTGGGACCGTTCCTCGTTCACCGCGGGAGGATACGTCGGCCTCGGCGGCCGGTCGCTGCTCCGGTTCCGGGCCTACGCCGTCCGGTACGACAACGTCCTGGATCAATACGCCGACCCCGGGCTCCAGAACTTCCAGGCGGCCAGCACGTTCGACAACTCCGTCCTGGGCCTCTTCGGGCTGGCCGATATCAGCCTGGGCCGGCGCCACGGTCTGAAGCTCAGCCTGAACGCCCAGTCGGACGGCGTCCGTACGCGCGACGACGACGACCTGCCCTGGCAGGAATTTCGGCAGGCGGCGTATTCGGCCGCGGCCGAGCACCATTTCCGGGCTTCCGAACGCCTGACGGTCGTCGCCGGCCTGGGCGTCGACGCCCTCGACAAATACACCGGCCCCACGACGGCCAAGGCCAACCCCCTGGCCGGGCTGCAGCTCAGGCCCCTGGACGGCCTGGAGCTCAGCCTGTCGTTCTCCAAGAAATCGAGGTTCCCCTCGATGCGCTCCCTCTACTCCTCCTCCTCGGGCAATCCCGACCTGCTGAGCGAGGACGGCTACGCGGTTCAGCTGGGCGGCAGGCTCGAGCGTTGGGTGAGCCTGGAATTCGCGGCCTTCGGCTACGAGTTCCGCGACATGATCGACTCCGTCCGGCTGCCGGACGGCACGCGGAAATACGTCAACGTTGGGAAGGCCCATATCCGGGGAGTCGAGACCGGCCTGCGCCGGGAATGGAAGGGGTTGGCCGCGGCGTTGAATTACACCTTCCTCGACCACCGGAATCAAACCGACGACCGGCCGCTGGACACCCTGCCTTCCCACACCCTGCGGGGCCGCGTTGAAATCGGCCCGCTCCGGGGATTCCGCCTGATCCTCTCCGGAACGGCGGCCTCTTCCTCCTCCTGGTACGACTCCTCGCAGCGGAAAGTGCTCGACGTTCCCTCCTACGCCTACGTCGACGCGGTCCTGTCCTGGACCGCCGGCAGGGCCGAGGTGTTCTTCAAGGCTTCGAACATCCTGGACGCGTCCTTTTACACCGACCCCGGTTTTCCCTGGCCGGGCCGCACCCTGGAGGCTGGCTTCCGGGTCAACGTCTTGAGCTCGATGGAGTGACTTTCCGCGAGCGGAGGGAGCATCCGACAAACACGGCGCAACGGGACCTGGACTTTTTGGAGACCTTCCCCTACCATCGTATCGTCAGAGAGGCAGAGCAAGCCAAAAAATGACCGGCAAAAAGAGGATCATCGCGCTTTCTCTAGCGCTTGCGGCGTTGGCTTTCAACCTCTTCCTGCTCTGGCTGTATTACCAAGGGCCTCAGCCGAAACGGCTGATCGGAGATGAAAACTACTACGTCCGGGTCGGCACGGCTGTTTTTCAAGGCTTCCCCCCCAACCACGACCTTCTCTGGCCTCCTCTATACGGCGAGCTCTTGGGAAGATTTTTTCTCCTCTTCGGCAACCGCCTCCTCTTCGCTCAATTGTTCCAGGTCGTGCTCTGGGGCTTGACCGCGTTTTTTTTCTGGAGGATCCTGCTGCGGATATCCCCCTCTCCCTTGGCCAG
>VGJG01000293.1 GCA_016867615.1 Candidatus Aminicenantota bacterium
AGGAGAGTGAGGCGTGCTCCTGCAGAGGATCGACTGGCTCATCGTCGGCGTGTATTTCGCCGTCTCCCTGGCCGTAGGGCTCATGTATTCCCGGCGCGCCGGAAGGAGCGCCGTCGAGTTCTTCGCCGGCGGCCGCAACCAGGTGTGGTGGCTTCTGGGCGTGTCCATGGTGGCCACGACCTTTTCCACGGACACGCCCAACCTGGTGACGGACATGGTCCGCCAGCACGGCGTCTCGGGAAACTGGCTGTGGTGGGCTTTTCTCCTGACGGGCATGCTGACCGTGTTCGTCTACGCCCGGCTGTGGAAGCGCTCCGGCGTCCTGACCGATATCGAGTTTTACGAACTGCGCTACAGCGGCCGTCCGGCCGCCTTCCTCCGCGGCTTCCGGGCCCTGTATCTCGGGTTCTTCTTCAACATCATCATCATGGCCTCGGTCTCCCTGGCGGCCATCAAGATCGGCGGCGTCCTCCTCAACTTGACGCCCCTGCAGACCATCCTCCTGGCCTGCCTGATCACCGCCGCCTACAGCGCTCTAAGCGGGCTGTTGGGCGTGCTCATCACCGATTTCTTCCAATTTTTCCTGGCCATGGCCGGCAGCGTGGCCGCGGCGCTCGTCGCCCTGCGCCTGCCCCAGGTCGGGGGGCTGTCGGGACTTCTCGGCAACGAGGCCGTCCGCTCGCGCCTGGCGCTCCTGCCGGATTTCGCCGACACGCCCGCGCTCCTGGCCGTGCTCGTCATCCCCCTGGCCGTCCAGTGGTGGAGCGTCTGGTATCCGGGAGCGGAGCCCGGAGGCGGGGGCTACATCGCCCAGCGGATGCTGGCCGCCAGGGACGCGCGCCACGCCACGGGCGCGGTCCTGTTCTTCAACGCCGCCCACTACGCCCTGCGGCCCTGGCCGTGGATCATCGTCGCCCTGTGCTCGCTGGTCGTCTTCCCCAGCCTGGACTCGATCCGCGCCGCCTTTCCCCACGCGGCCAAGGTCGGGCACGACATGGGCTACCCGGCCATGCTGACCTTCCTGCCCGCGGGACTGCTGGGCATGGTCGTGGCCTCGCTCATCGCGGCCTACATGTCCACGATCGCCACCCACCTCAACTGGGGCTCCTCTTACATGGTCAACGATTTCTACAAGCGGTTCCTGCGCCGGAGCGCCGGGGATAAGGAACTGGTCTTGGCCGGCCGCATGTCCACGGTCATCCTCATGGCCGTGGCGGGCGTCACGGCCCTGCTCATGCGCAACGCCCTGGACAGCTTCCAGATCATGCTCCAGGTCGGCGCCGGAACGGGCTTGCTGTTCATCCTCCGTTGGTTCTGGTGGAGGATCAACGCCTGGAGCGAGATCGCGGCCATGATCGTCTCCTTCCTCGTGGCCGTCTACATGCGCTTCCTCCATAGGCTGACCGGCCTGCCGCCTCTCAGCGACTGGCTGCAGCTCGTCATCGGCGTGGGGATCACGACCTGCGGCTGGCTGCTCGTCACCTTCCTCACCCGGCCCACGGAGACCGGGGTGCTGGTGAGCTTTTATCGCAAGGTGAGGCCCGGGGGGCCGGGCTGGCGCAGATTTCTCGAGCGGGCCGGGGCGGGGGGCGAGGGGCCGGAGGGAGTGGACGCTGCCTGGCAGGTCCCGCGGGGGATCCTGTGCATGTTCCTGGGCTGCGTGGCCGTCTACAGCGCCCTGTTCGCCACGGGCAATTGGATCTACGGCCGGACCCTCCCGGCCGCCCTCCTGACGGCGGCGGCCGCCGCCGCGGCGCTCGTCCTGACGAAGATGTGGGGACGCGTCGTCCGGGATTGAGCAACCGCGCACTCTGGTGAACAAGGGCGACGGGAAGAGAATCAGGGGTCCGTATGTCGGCTTGCCGCCGGAATGCTCATTCCCGCATCTCTGTCCGAGAGAACCAGCGGAAGAACTCGAGCCCGACCCAGAAGCGGGTCGTGTCCGCGGGCCCGTTCTCGAAATGCACGACCCGGCCCAGGCCGAGAAACGCCCGGACGGAGACGGGACCTCCGATTTCGGCGAAGACACGGAGGCGGCCCGAGGCTTGATTCGGCGACATCTTGACCTCGGCATCCAGTCCGATGTCGGTCGGGCGGCCTACGGAGTTGATCCCCAGCCGGAACCGGACATCGAAGTCATGGTCGAAGTTCCAGCCGGCCGCCATCTCGAAGCGGACGGGCTTGGCCAGGCGGTCGAAGTGGGACTGGTTGCGCAGTCCGAGACCCAGGCCGAGGCTCGACCGGAACTCCTCGGCGCGGTCGAGGGGCATGATGATGTCGTAGGAGCCGTAGGCGAAAGCACGCAGTCCCCCTTCCAGAGGCTTCTCGTATTCCAGGCAGAAGGGGTACCGGATCCACTCCGGGGGGAACTTTCCGAAGAAGGCGTCGCCCCGGAAGATGGGCACGGCGGATTCCACGTTGAGCGTCAGGCGTCGGTCCGGACGGCGGACGAGCGCCAGACGGACGTTCTGCCAGGCGAAGAGCTTGTAGCTCGAGTCCCAGGCCAGGACGTCACTCCGGAAGCGGAAATGTTCGATGAGGGACGACCCGTTCGCGCCCGATTTGATGCGGAGGCCGAAGTAGGCCGTGGGCGGGTATTCGTAATGCCTCGTCCCCCGCAGGAAGAGGTCGGCGGAATCCGTCAGGGAGGCCGAAATTTCGAGGTCGTAGAAGATCTCCCGAAAGCCCGCGTATTTGAACTCGGCCGCGAGAGAGAATTCCGAGCCGAAAAGACGCGGGGCCCGGAGGTTGAAAACGGCCAGGACGCCGTAATCCACCCGCCCCCAGACGTAGCCCCCGAATCCCGCGCCCACGCTGACTCCGCCCGCCCGGCGCCACAGCCGGACCAGGCCTTCGTTGGCGTCCGTGATCCGGGGATAGTCCGTGGAGGAGATATGGCGGCTGAGGTGATGGAGCCCGGCTTCGATGTCCAGCGCGGGGGCGACGGGGACGACCAGGCCGGCCCGGATCCAGAAATCGACCTCGCCCTGGAGGTCGCGGTTCGTGCGCTGGATGACCTGGGCGTCGAAGAACGCCGTGCTCGACTGCAGGGAAAAGTTGAAGCGGAGGCGGGGAATGAAGACGCGGCGCGCGCTCTGGTCGGCTCCCATCTCGAGCGCGATGGAAGCGGGGGAGTCGTCTATGGTTCCGTGCTGCGCGGAGACCGGGAGGCAGAGGGCGAGCAGGGACGCGGTCCAGGCCAGGACGAGGAGGAGGGGGCGCGCTTTGGACACCGGACATTATAGTGGCATGTCCGGCGAAGAAGCAATGGCCAAAAACGCCCTTTTATGCTAAATTGAAACGCCTCGAACGTGGGCGGTTAGCTCAGCTGGGAGAGCGCGGCGTTCGCATCGCCGAGGCCGGGGGTTCGAATCCCCTACCGTCCACCAACTCGCCTCGAGCGCCGACTCGGCCGGAATCGCCCTCGGAGGCAAGA
>VGJG01000294.1 GCA_016867615.1 Candidatus Aminicenantota bacterium
TGAAAAACTTGGCTAGCGGTGCGACATATAAAAGCGAGCCCTCGAACGTTTCGGGTTTTTTCAAGGTCGAAAACCTGGATAAGGGACTGTATATGTTCGGGGCCGTCACGGAGCAGGGTGAGTTCAACGGCCGGGACATCATCGGCATCGAGGGCGACGCCACGGCCAAGCTGTCGATCGCCCTGGAGGTCCAGGCCGAGACCCAAAACGAGCCCCGGAAACCGAACGAACCGCCCGCCATCCGCGGCGAGAGGTTCTTGGGGCGGGTGACGAAGTTCAACACCGAGACGATGGAGGCCCAGGTCTTCGTCGAGCAGGGCGAGATGCGTCTTGGCGACAACGTGCATCTGTTCGGCGACAAGGAGAAGGGGAGCGAAACGGATTTCTACCAGAAAGCCCGAAAGATCATCCAAAACGGCAAGGAAGTGGATAAAGCTGTGGCCGGGCAGTATTACAGCCTGATTCTGGAAAATCCCGTCCTGGAGCTCGACTGGCTGTACATCAAGGACAAAAGCGGGTTGGGAGCTTTCTTCCTTACTCCTATCGGCATGGCGACGGTTCTGGCCAGCTCGACGGGCATTGTTATCACCGTGATCAATCCTCCGCCCGAAGTTTCCGTCTACCGGCACTGAGCCTCGTTTTCCTATCCGGCTGTCGGAGGAAGAGGAGCGGTGTCGTTTCATGCTCAAAGTCATCCGCGGACTCTATAAGGGCAAGCGCCTCAAGCGCGTGCCCGACCCGCGCGTCCGTCCCATGCCCGACAAGCTCAAGGAGGCGCTGTTCCACGTCCTGGAGGCGGAGCTGCGGGGGGCGCGGGTGCTGGACGGCTTCGCCGGGACGGGGTCGGTGGGACTGGAAGCCCTGAGCCGCGGGGCGGAGTTCGTCGTCTTCGTCGAGGAGCTGCCCGCCGCGGCGAACGTCCTCCGTCGCAACCTGGAGCGGTGCGGGGCCGCGGACAGGGCGGAGGTCGTCGTCCATGAGTTCAACCGGGCGGTCATCAGGCTCGGCAAGGACGGGGTCGTCTTCGACCTCATCTTTCTCGACCCGCCCTACAGGCTGCTGGACGAACGGGACCCGCTCAAGGTGGTCTGGAAGCGGGGGATCCTGGCGCCGAAGGGCCGGATCGTGCTCCGCCGCCATCGAAAGACCCGGTTCGAGCCGAGGTTTTTCTCCGAGAAGCGGAGGCTCGACCTGGGAGACGATACGGTCGTTTTTTACGGCCACGGGAAAAAGACCGGCGAGGCCGGACGGCCCGCGCCGGGAAGGGGAGGAGCGGGCCGGGGACGGGCGGGGCGGCGCTCCGGCGGGTGGGAAGAGGGACGCTGTCTTGAGAAAGAGACGGAATTGAAATATCCTAGAGGAAGATGAACGAGAAAAACGGCCTGCGCGGACCCAACCCCGGCGCCCGGCCGCTCCTGGCGGAAGAGGAGCTGTTCTCGGGGGTCGGGCGGCTTCAGGGGTCGTCCCTGTTCCTGGGGAGGTATTCCCTGGCCGAGGTCCTGGCCGTCCTGGCGCACAAGAATTTCTTCAGGGAAGCCAAGAAGAGGGACCTCTGGCCGCTGGACTACGCCGTCGACTCGAGCGAGTATCCCCGCCAGCGGTTCCAGATTTTCCACCGGAGCACCGACCCGAAAAACGTCATCGTCGACCTGAAGATCAAGGAGGGCGCCCTCCAGGTCAAGAACCACCTCACCCTGGGGCTGTCCAGCCGTCAGTACAGGGTGCTGGTCTTCGACTGGCTGACGCTCCAGAACCCGCTGCTCGAGTTCGGGCCGAAGCGGACGCCCCTGCCCGGGCAGGAGCATCCGGGGCTGGGCCTGAGCCGGAAGGTCATCGATATCTTCACCTACCTGGCGCGCCTGATGCGCATGGACGGCATGTTGGCCTACCCGGCTTATTTTCACAACGCCGTGCTTTTTTCCAAGTTCTTCTGCTTCGTCAACCCGGACAAGGCCGGCGAGGTCGACAGCATCCGCCGGGATTTCCGCGGCGTGTCGCTGAAGACGCTGGCCTGGATCGTCCACTGGGGCTGCCTCCGGGACAAGGCCGGGCGGCCGTACGAATGGACGGCCGAGGAGCAGGTCTTCCCCCTGTCCAAGTCCCTGCGCCGCCATTTCCGGCACCAGATCTACCGGATGAAGGCCCGCTACAGCTTCAAGCGGCACCACTACACCATCGACTGGGATAGTTTTCGGAAGAAGGCGGCCGACATCCCCGGCCTGCTCAGATAAGCGGCTGGAGATTCCATCCCCTTTTCTGGTATAATGCCCCCTCAGGAGATAGTCATGAAGAAAGGCATTCATCCCGCCTACCAGGAGAGCCAAGTCGTCTGCGCCTGCGGGAATACCTTCGTCACCCGGTCGACCAAGAAGGAGATCCGGGTGGAGATCTGCTCGAGCTGCCATCCCTTTTTCACCGGAAAGCAGAAGTTCATCGACAGCGCCGGCCGCGTGGAGAAATTCCGCAGGAAATATGGCACGCCCAAGAAATAGGCGTCATGTTTCAAGAGCTTGAGGGCGTCGAGGAACGATACCGCCTTCTGCTCGAATCGCTGTCCGACCCGGCCGTCCTGGCCAACCCCCAAAAAATCAAGGAGCTGACCAAGGAGCGGGCCGAGCTCGAGCCGCTCGTCCGGGCCCACGAGGATCGGCGGCGGGCCCTCCGGGAGCTCGAGCAGTCCGAGGACATCCTGGCCGACCCCCGGGCCGAGCCCGAGCTGAGGAAGATGGCCGAGGCCGAGCGGGCCGCCCTCCGGCAGCGCGTCGAGCGCCTCGAGGCCGAGATCAAGGCCCTCCTCCTGCCCAAGGACCCCCGGGACGAGAAGGACGTCATCCTCGAGATCCGGGCCGGGGCCGGGGGCGACGAGTCGTCGCTCTTCGCCCAGGACCTCTTCCGGATGTACGCGCGCTTCGCCGAGTCCCAGGGCTGGAAGGTCGAGGTCCTGAGCACGAGCCTGTCGCCCGTGGGGGGCGTCAAGGAGGCCGTGCTCAACATCCGGGGCAAGAGGGTCTATTCCCGGCTGAAGTTCGAGAGCGGCGTCCACCGCGTGCAGCGCGTGCCCAAGACTGAGGCCGCCGGGCGCATCCACACCTCGACGGCCACGGTGGCCGTCCTGCCCGAGGCGGACGAGCTCGACATCAAGCTCGACCCCAAGGACCTGAGGATCGAGGCCTTCGGCGCCTCGGGCCCCGGGGGGCAGAGCGTCAACCGGAACTACACCGCCATCCGCGTGACCCACAAGCCGTCGGGGATGGTCGTCTCCTGCCAGGACGAGAAATCCCAGCACCGCAACAAGGAGAAGGCGCTGCGCATCCTCCGCTCGCGTCTCCTGGACGCCGCCGAGCTGGAGCAGCACAGCCGCATCTCGAGCGACCGCCGCTCGCAGGTGGGGACGGGGGAGAGGAGCGAGAAGATCCGGACCTACAATTT
>VGJG01000295.1 GCA_016867615.1 Candidatus Aminicenantota bacterium
GCCGTTCTCCCGGCCTTTATAATGAACCCGGAGTGTGGAAACGCCTGGTTCCCGTGTTCGTTCTGTTGAGCGTTCCGCTCTGTCTGGAATCCGCGGTCTGGACGGTCACCCTGGACGCGCCCATACATCCCGTGACCTCGGAGTATGTCCGCCGCACTCTGGACCTCGCCGAGTCCGGGGACGCCTCCCTGTTCCTCATCGTCCTGAACACGCCCGGCGGCCTGGAAACGTCCATGAGGGAGATCATCGAACGCCTCCTCCAAGCCAAGGTCCCCGTGGCCGTGTTCGTCAGTCCCTCGGGAGGCCGGGCCGCCTCAGCCGGTTTTCTCATCGGCTTGGCCGCCGACCTGTTCGTCATGGCTCCCGGCACGAGCACCGGCGCCGCTCACCCCGTCGGCGTATCGGTCACCGGCCAGGGGATGGACGAGGTCATGTCCGAAAAAGCCGTCCAGGACGCCGCCGCCTTCGCCAAGACGCTGGCGGAAAAAAGGCGGCGCAACATCCGGCTGGCCGAGGAGGCCGTGACCCGCAGCCGCTCCTTCACCGAGACCGAAGCCCTGGAGGGGGGGCTGATCGATCTCGTCGTCCGGGACATACCCGATCTTCTCGTCCGCCTGGAGGGCAGAGCCGTCCGTCGTTTCGACGGCCGGGAAGAGGTGCTCCGGACCGCCGGCCGGGAGGTGAAGCGGGTGGAAATGACCGGCCGGCAGAAGTTCCTGCTGACCATCTCCAACCCCAACCTGGCCTACCTGCTGCTGATGATCGGCCTGCTCGGCCTGTATTTCGAGTTCGCCAACCCCGGCGCGATCCTGCCCGGAGTGATAGGCGGCATCTCTCTCCTTCTGGCTTTCTTCTCCTTCCAGATCCTGCCGATCAACTACGTGGGGCTGATCCTGATCCTGCTGGCCGTCGGGCTCTTTCTCCTGGAGGTCAAAGTCCACAGCTACGGCCTGTTGTCGGCCGGAGGAGTGCTGGCCATGATCATCGGCTCGGTCATGCTCATCGACGCGCCCATCCCCGAGCTCAGGCCCGGGCTGCGGTTCATCATTCCCGTGGCCCTGGGCATCGCGCTCGTCTTCGTCTTTCTGGTCTGGCTCGTGGTCCGGACCCACCGCGGACGGATCCACACCGGACGCGAGGGCCTGGCGGGCGAAACGGGCACGGCATTGACGGACCTCAACCCCGGGGGACGGGTGTTCGTCCACGGCGAATACTGGCGCGCCCGGGCGGACGAACCCATCCCCAGGGGCTCTCAGATCGTCGTCCTCGGCCTCCTGGACAAC
Organism: Candidatus Aminicenantota bacterium; assembly: GCA_016867615.1. Taxonomy (GTDB): domain Bacteria; phylum Acidobacteriota; class Aminicenantia; order Aminicenantales; family JAFGAV01; genus JAFGAV01. The sequence continues at coordinate 1,284 of VGJG01000295.1, forward strand.
ATGACCGTCCGGGTCGGCCGTCCCAGGGTGCCGGACGCGAGCGCGCCTCCCGCCCGGCCCGCCCATTCCGCGGCCCGCCGCCGCCCGAGGAGGAAGCCATGATGCTTTACCCGGCATGGATCGTCATCGGCATCATCGTTCTTTATCTCTTGAATTCCATCAAGGTCCTGCGGGAGTACGAACGGGGTGTGATCTTCCGTCTGGGCCGGGTTCTCTCCCGGCCCAAGGGCCCGGGCTTGATCTTTGTCTTCTCCCCCATCGACCGCATGATCCGCGTCAGCCTCAGGTTGGTGACGATGGACATCCCCCCCCAGGACGTGATCACCCGGGACAACGTCTCGGTCAAGGTCAACGCCGTCGTCTACTTCAGGGTGCTCGATCCCCAGAAGGCCATCATCGAAGTCCAGGATTATCTGTACGCCACTTCGCAGCTCGCCCAGACGACCCTGCGCAGCATCCTGGGGGAGGTCGAGCTCGACGAGCTGCTCTCCGAGCGTGAAAAGCTCAATCTCCAGCTTCAGGAGATCATCGACAAGCACACCGACCCCTGGGGGATCAAGGTCCAGCTCGTGGAGATGAAGCACGTCGACCTTCCGGAAAACATGGTCCGGGCCATCGCCCGGCAGGCGGAGGCGGAACGCGAACGGCGGGCCAAGATCATCCATGCCGAGGGCGAGTTCCAGGCCGCCGACAAGCTCATCAAGGCGGCGGACATCATCTCCCAGAACCCTCAGGCCCTCCAGCTGCGCTTCCTGGGGACGCTGGCCGAGGTCGCCACGGAGAAGAACTCCACGATCATCTTCCCCTTGCCGCTCGAACTTCTCAAGGCCTTCAGCTACGTGCCGGACAAGAAATGAGGAACCCATGAGCAACAACAGAGAGGTCCGTGAGCTCCAATTCACCAGGATGCAGCTGGTCGTCGTCTTCATCCTGGTCATCGCCCTGGGGGCGTTCATCTTCGTCCTGGGGGTCTCCGTGGGCAAGAAACAGGCCCGCCTGGCGGCGGGACTCGGGCCGGACTCCCCTCCGGTCACGGAGACCGTCAAGCCGAGAGTCAAAGCCCCGGCCTCCCTCCAGGCCGAGAAGGCCGTCCCGCCCGCCGGGGAGAAAGAGAAGACCTCGGCGGTGAAGAAAGAAGCCTCGGCGCCGTCCGACATCCAGAAAGAAATCGCCTCCTTCCAAGCCCGCGAGAAAACGACGCCGGATTCCAAAACGCCCCTCAAAAGCAAATCGGCGGACACGGCTCCTCCCGCGGTGAAGAAGCCCCTCCCCGCGCAGACCGCCGATGCGGCGGCGACGCCGCCGGCCGGCCTGTTTTACATCCAGGTCGTCGCCGCCACGCAGAAGGCGGACGCGCTCCGCACGGCCGAGGCCGTCAGAAAGCTGGGATTCGCCGTCTATGTCCTTGAACCGCAGGCAACGGATCGGCCGGCCTTCTACCGTGTCCGCGTGGGCGGATACCGGACCGAGCAGGAACGAAGCCTGGCGGCCGAGAGACTGGCCGCCTCCCTGAACAAAAAAACAGGCGACTTCTATTATCCCCCGCGCCAGCCCTGAAGGGCGCTCATGAGAACCCTCAGGGATTTCGGCCTGGCTCTGGCCGGCGGATTCCTGGCCGCCCTCTCCTTCCCGAAGCACAACCTGACTTTTCTGTCCTGGATCGCCCTCATCCCCCTGCTGTTCGTCGTGACCCGCAGCCGGCCCGGCCGGGCCTTCGGTCTCAGCCTGACGGCCGGTCTTTCGTTTTACGGCCTCCTCCTTTATTGGATCCCGGACGTTCCGTTGCATTACGGAGGATTGTCCCTGGAGCTCAGCCTCCTCATCGTCTTCGTCTTCATTTTATTCCTGGCCGTCTTCTGGGGCCTGTTCGGACTGGCCTTGTCGAAAATCACGCCCCTGTGGCCTCCCGCGGCCTTCCTCCTCGCTCCCTTTTTCTGGGTGGCGCAGGAATACGGGTTGACCCATATCCTGACCGGATTCCCCTGGGGGCTGCTGGGATACAGCCAGTCGTCCAACCTGTGGCTCATTCAGCTGGCGGCGGTGACCGGCGTCTACGGCGTCTCCTGGGTCCTCGTTTTTTTCCAGGGCGCCTTCGTCTATTCCATGAGTCTGAAGAAACGGACTCCCTTCTTCATCGGCCTGGCCG
>VGJG01000296.1 GCA_016867615.1 Candidatus Aminicenantota bacterium
GGGAAATTCCCGAGGGAAAAAGCGGCTCATCATTGGCTCGGCGCCTTCTATCGCGCCAGAGGCGATCACAAAATGGCCATAGAAGAACAGAACACAGTTCTTGAGCTCGACCCCGATTATGGAGGCGCCCATAATGAGCTCGGCTACAATTATCTCGAACTTCGGAAATTTGAAAAGGCCATTGAACACCTGCAAAAATACGCTTCCTTAAATCCCGGGGACGCCAATCCCTTGGATTCTTTGGCCGAAGCCTATTTTCTCATGGGCAGACTGGACGAGTCGGTCGCCAAGTACAGGGAGGCCCTGGCCGTCAAGCCATCTTTTCTCACCTCCAATTTTTGCATCGCCTATATCTATGCGCTGAAAGAGGATCCTGCCGAGGCAGCGGGCTGGCTGGATGCGTTCATCTCTCAAGCGCCCACTGCCGGCTTGAAGGGAGCCGGCGTCGCGTTCAAGGCGTTCTATCAAGGCTGGCTGGGCGACTGGAATAGGGGACTGGACAATTTAAAAAAAGCAGAAGAGATGCTGGCTTCGGCAGGGGACGTGTGGGCCGGGGGGCAGGTTCATTACCTGAGGGCGTTTATCTGCTTATTCAGGGGCGAATTCAACCTCGCCCGGGAATCCAATAAAAAGTGGCTTGAGATCTTTATCCGTCAATATCCGAAGAATGAGCCTTATTATAAAGTCTTCTACCTGAGTCTTCTGGGCCTGGTCGAATTGAACCTGGGCCGGAGGGACTCCGCCAAAGCCCGTGCGGCCGAAATGGCATCCCTACTGCCGAGTTTGACCCCAACTCAAAAAGACTGGGGAACGTTCATGACCGATCTTCTTCAGGCCGAAGCTGCGTTGGCCGAAGGCTCTCCGGAAAAGGCCATAGCCGCGTTTGAGAAGACGCCTCTACCCTTGCCGTTTGGAATGCAAAATTTGATACCGCTCGCGGCCTACAATGCGCCATTCATCAAGGACGTTCTGGCCAGGGCCTATCTGCAGAAAGGCGACCTCGAGAGAGCCATCGCGGAATATGAGAAGCTGGTCACCTTTGACCCGGCGAGCCGGGCGCGGTTTCTCGTTCATCCCCTGCTTCACTACAGACTGGCCAAGCTCTACGAACAGAAAGGCCTGAAGGCGAAGGCGGCGGAGCGCTACCGCCGCTTCCTCGACGTGTGGAAGGACGCCGATCCCGGAACGCCCGAGGTCGAGGACGCTAGGAAGCGCCTGGCGGCGCTGGGAATATGAAGGGGATGCCATGAAGTGCGGCAAGTGCCGCGCCGACAATCCCGACGCCTTGAAATTCTGCGGCGCGTGCGGCGCCTCCCGCAGCCGGGATTGAATCGCGCCCGAGCCGGAGTTATAATAAATCTAAGAGGGAGTCATTCATGAAGCTGAAATACGTCATTTACCGTGAAGATAAATATTACGTAGCTCAATGTCTGAATGTCGACGTCTCGACCTTCGGGGAATCGATCCAGGAAGCGCAGCAGAACCTCAAGGAAGCCGTCGAGCTTTTCTTTGAGGGCGAGGGGAAAAAAGCCGATTATATCGAGATCGAAGAAGTGCTCCTGGGTGAAACCGTTTTGAATGTCTAGGCTGCATTCATCAAAACACGTCATCGCCGTGCTTCAGAAGCACGGGTTTGTTCTCATCGGCCAGAGAGGAAGCCACAAGAAATTCAGGAAGGAGAGCCATACGGTCATCATTCCTGATCCAAGACAAGAAATCCCCAGGGGAACATTCGCCTCAATATTGAGACAGTCGGGGTTGAAGAAGGAGGACTTTTAAACGGCCAATCTTGGGTCAGACGGAGACCTTCTAGACGTCGGTCCTGGAGATCATCACGGGCTCGGTCTTCGGCGGCCGCAGACAGACATTTGAGGCGGCGGGAAGCGCTCAGTAATCGACGCGGCGGAAGACGAACCCGCTGAAGACCGCGTCGGCCACGAGCAGCGCCCCGGCGGCGAGGAACGGCACGGCCAGCCCCAGCCCGTAGCCCAGTCCGGAGAAGAGCTGGGCGCCGATGATGTGCCCCGTGGTGATGATCGCCAGGAAGAGGCCCGCGCTCCCCCCCACAGACCGCCGCTCGAACATCCGGGCGATGTAGAGGGTCGTCGTCGAGCCGAGCAGGCCGTCGCCCGCCTCGTGGATGAGGCGTCCGGCGAAGGACAGACCCAGCGGACGCAGCGTCATGAGCATCAGGCCGACGCCCGAAAGAAGGAGCGCCCCCCGGAAAAGGAGGGCGTTCCGCCGGTCGTCGAAGCGGAGGAACCCGACCGAGAGCGACGCGGCCGCGGTCATGAGCAGCGTCAGCGAGATGTAGAGCGAAAGCTGGAGGATGTTCAGCCCGAAGCGCTCCTTGAGGAAGGGGCTGTAGACCGTGCCCTCGGCGCCCCAGTGGAGGGCCAGGACGAAAAGCATAATGAGGAAAAGCACCGTCTTTTTCTGCAGCATGTTCCGCCGGTAATCCGCCCAGGATACGGCCTCGAAGCGCTCCCGGCCCAGGCCGCGCGCCAGGAGCGGCATGGGCAGCATCAGGCCGGCAAAAAGAAAAAGCAGGATCCGGAAATCCGCGAGGTAGGCGACGACGCCGCCGACCGCCGTTCCGACGGCGATGCCCATGTTGAGGAAGAAGGCCAGGCGGGCGTACTTGCGGTTCGGGTCGCCGTCGTCGCGGTGCTTGTAATAAAGGCTGTTCGTCGAGACGTCGAGGACGTTGTTGGCGACGCCCAGCAGCAGATAGGCCGCTGCGGTCAGCGGGACGCCGCGGGAGAGCCCGAGGACGAGCAGCGCCGCTCCCTGGGCCAGCAGGGCCGTCCGGATGACGCGGCTGATCGAGAACCGGTCGTTGACCCAGCCCGTGGGGAAGGAGACGACGAGCGGCGCGGCGGCCATGAGGGTCACGACCAGGCCGATCTCGTAACCCTTGAACCCGAGCTTCAGGAAATACAGCGGGCTGAGGAAATAGACGGCATTGAGCGTCAGCTTCCGGCAGAAATTGAGCAGGTGAACTTTCGAGCGGACGTCCATGGTGCGGTATTATAGCAAGTCGGGGTCGCGTTGACACTTTCCACGTTCAAGCGAAAATCAACGAGGCCATGCCGTTTCATCAGGGGGAAAACGGCTATTTTTTCCTCACGATGGCGGAAAGCGCCGACGCGCCCCCAATCTCCCGGGCATCGGCTCCGCCGATCTCGAGGAACCTCATCTTGACGGCCTCGAGTTCGCGCTCCGCGCCCTGAACCAGAAAGGCCAGGGCTTCCGAAAGAGGCCTCACCCTGTCCACGAGCCCGGCGCTCTGTCCGGCCATGACCGAGCCGAAATCCACGTCCCCCTCCCGGACGGCGCGCCGCAGGGCTCCCACCCAGTAGTTTTCCACCTCGAACTGCGCCTGGGCTTGGGTGATCTCGCCGCCCCGGCGCTTCTGGAGAAGTTC
>VGJG01000297.1 GCA_016867615.1 Candidatus Aminicenantota bacterium
GATGATCAGCTCCTGTTTGTTCCCCTCGAGCTCCCTGAGGAGGGGAAGCTGGTAGCGGTCGAGAAATTCCGCGAGATGGCGCTCGGTCTGACGCTTCAGGAGGAATGCGCCGCCCGCGTCATCCCCGCCGTACAATTCCCCGTAGCGGCGATCGATGACCTCCCGGAGCCGGCGGGGGGCCAGGTCGCTTTCCCGGACAGAGCGGCCGAGACAGGGTTGGAAGAAATCCGCCAGGACGGCATGGACGAACGTGCCGATGTCCTTTCTCTCCATCCGGGCGGTCACTTCCTCGGCCTCCCGAATGTTCAGGACATATCGGAAATAGAATTGGACCGGACAGCGGAGATAGAGGTCCAGGGAGGAGGCGGAAAACCGGAACTCGCGGAGCCGGGCCGCCATCTCCCCCGTCTTGGCCAGGGGGGACGGCTTGTCGGGCTTGAGCGCCACCCTATACTGCACGGTCCGCAGCAGGGATTCCGTCCCGGTCCGGCCTTCTCGTCTCTGTCGCTCCCAGAGCAGCTGCTCCACGAAACGGCTCCGGTCTTTCTCGGTGTTCTCCACGAAGAACACCCGGACCCGGCGGGCCCTTCCGATCAGAGCCCGGAGATAGTAGGCCATGCGCCCCTCCAGGTCTTCGGCGATCGGAAGGGCCAGCGCCCGGCGCGCGGCATGGGGCAGGAGCGAATCCTCCTTGGAAAAGACGGGGATGACGTCCTCGTTCATGTCCAGGAGGGAGATGTCCTCCAGGGGCAGGCACCGGGCTTCCCAGAAGCCCAGGACCTGAAGGCCACGCAGGGGCGTTCCCGGGAAGGGGACGGTTCCCGACTGCATGACTTTGCGGAAGAGCTGAACATAGCCGGCCGTGTCCATAAAAACCGCCTCCCGGAAGCGTGAGCGCCTCAAGACATCGAGCTGGCGGAAGGCCGCTTCCGCATAGGGATGGAAAAAGCGATGGAGCCGCGCCGTGCTCTGGCCGGCGACCGTTTCCAGAACCCTGATGAGCTTGGCGGCGAAATCCCCCACGTCGCGGATGTCGCGGAACAAGCGGACAGTCCGGTCATGGATGGTGCGGAGATGCTCCAGGAAGAGAGCGACATCGGGCGAGGCGTCCAGGGTCAGGGTTCTCTCCTGGACCGCCTCCCGAATGTCCTCCTCCCTTTCGATTTCCTCCAGGCCCCAAAAGGCCTTCATCCGCCGCTTGGTCAAAACCTCCTGGACGGAGTGAAACAGGACGCGCGTCAGGTCCGTCCTCCTTTCCGGACCAGGGAAGTAGATATTCTTGACGTAGGGATGGAGGACAAAGCGAAGGTAATGGGGCGCATAAATCCGTCCGTTCTCGTCGCGGGTCTGGACGAGCTCCAGAAGCTTGTCGAAAAAGCTGTAGAGGGGAGTCCGGGACAAGGGGTACCCCAGGGAAATGTTGTATTCCTCCGCGGGCAGCGCGGCCAGGGTCTGCTGATAAAGCGGGAAGAGCGTTTCGGTGGCGCAGAGGATGACGGCCCGGCGCTCCCCCGTACGGGACGGGTTCTGTTCCGCTTGAACGAGCGCCCTGTTCAGGGCAAAAACCTGGCCGTGCGCGTCCGGGCATTTCGTGAACTCGATGACCGGTCCGGGATCTTTCTTTTCCCCCGGACCGGCCGTAAATCCGCCGACGGGAATTTCCAGAAGCTCCAGGGCCCGTTCCCATCCTTCGGCCCGGCTGAGAATCAAACGGCCCAGCCCCCATCCGAGGAAGAGGCGCAGAAGCTTCCGCTCCAGGCCGGCCAGGGAGTAAACCCCGGCGAAATGAACGGCTTCGACGTCCGAGAAATGATCGACCCTCAGCCCGGAGACGACATCCCTGAGACGGGAGGCGGGCGATGAAAAACCCAGGCTCTCCAGACGGCTGTAGAAATTCTCATGGAAATCCGCTAGGGATTGGAGGCGGGCGAGGGATTCGCGGGGAACGGCCTCCGTCCCCAGACTCTCGACTCCGCGGAGCGCGTCCGGGCCTGCGCCGGCCAGGCTGACGTCTTCCAGGTCGCGGAACAGCTTGAGACCCAGGGGGAAGAAGACATCCGGAGAGAGAAAACCGGCGCGGCCCAATCGGGACGGAAGTTCCTGATGGATGTCGAAGAGCAGCGCCACGGCGTCCAGGGGGTCGATGAGGCGATCGTTCCTCCCGAGCCTCTCCTCGTAGAGGCGGTTGACGAACCCGTCCATCGATTCAATGACGGGCGGAATGAAGCCCGATTGTTCCCTCTCGGCCAGACCCTTGCGGAGATAATGGCCGGGCCGCCTCTCCGGGAAAACAACCCATTGCCGCCTGAGGTCCCGCCTGTCCGACGGCAGGTCGGAAATCAGGGCGGCGATAAGGTCGGTCCCGGGGGGAAGGAGCGTGACTCTCACCCAAGCTCCTCCCAGGTTTCCCGGTCGAGATAAACCAGGATGCCGCGCACGGGCCGCTTGGGAAAAACCTCCGCCGCCAGGCGCAGATACCTGCCCAACTGAGCTCGGTCTTCCGCGTCCCGAATCCTCCTGATTTCGGGGTCGCCGGGATCCCCGGTCTTGTAATCCAGTACGGTCACCCCCTCGGGGTCGGCGACGACGCGGTCCAGCCGAAACAGCTCCCCCCGGCGGTCGCAGACCTGGAGCTCGTTGAAAACCTCCCGGCCCGGCCGGCGCTCGAAATAAGCCCTCAGGGGCGATTCCCGGAAAAAGCGGGCCAGAACCCGTGCGGCGTCTTCGGCTCGGGGATCTCCGCCGTCGCCCTTCCTTCGGATGGCGCGGCCGAGCCGTTCTTCCCAGCTCTCGCCGAGAAAATCGATCCCGGCCAGAAGGTCGTGGAAGTAGATCCCGCGACGGATTCCCTCGAAATCGACCTCGGGGCGGGTGTCGGGAGGAACTTCGCCCCCGACCCTGAAACGCAGGGTCAGATCCGCTTCGACCCGGGCTTCGTCCCTGGGGGGATGAGGGAGGGCCCGGCCCAGCGAGGCCGGCAGGCCGCCGTCCAGGAGATTGAAGGGATAATCGCTCTTCCGGACCGGGCTTCGGACGCCGACGACATGCAGCTCGTCGACCGCCCGAGTCAGGGCCACGTAGAGGGTGTTCATCCGGTCCGCGGCGTGGCGGTCCTTCTCCTCGCCGTAGACCGCGGCGAGGTCATCATCCGTCTCGGCCGTCGCTTGGACGAGCTTGAGGACCCGGACGGTTTCTCCCCGGGCGTCGAGATAAAATTCCGGGGGCATGAACTTCTGGCCGTATTGCAGCAGGATGACGACGGGAAATTCCAGGCCCTTGGCCTTGTGAATGCTCATCACCCGGACGGCGTCGATGCCGAGGGGAACTTCGATGTTCCAGGCGGGATCCGGCCTGTCCTGCCTCGAGGTCATCTCCAGAAACTCCCCCAGGTCGTTCTTGCCCGCCGCCTCGAAATCT
>VGJG01000298.1 GCA_016867615.1 Candidatus Aminicenantota bacterium
GGAAAATATGGCCAAAATTATAGGAATCGATTTAGGCACGACCAATTCCGTAGTAGCCGTTATGGAGGGCGACAAAGCCTCGGTCATCGCCAACGAGGAAGGCGGCAGGACGACGCCCTCGGTCGTCGCTTTCACCGCGAAGGGCGAACGGCTCGTCGGCCAGGTCGCCAAGCGCCAGAGGGTGACGAACCCGGAAAACACCATTTATTCCATCAAGCGTTTCATGGGGCGCCGCGTCCCCGAGGTTCCGCAGGAGATCAAGCAGGTTCCTTTCAAGGTCACGCAGGCTCCGAACGGCGACGTCCGCGTCGAGGCCTTCGGCAAATCCTATGCTCCGCCCGAGATCTCGGCCGTCATCCTGCAGAAGCTGAAGAAGGCGGCCGAGGACTTCCTGGGCGAAAAGATCGAGAAAGCGGTCATCACCGTTCCCGCCTATTTCAACGACAGCCAGCGCAAGGCCACCAAGGACGCCGGGCAGATCGCCGGCCTGGACGTGGTGCGCATCATCAACGAGCCCACGGCCGCCGCCCTGGCCTACGGCCTGGACAAGAAGAAGGACCGCAAGATCGCCGTCTTCGACTTCGGCGGCGGCACGTTCGACATCTCGATCCTCGAGGTCGGGGAGGGCGTGGTGGAGGTCAAGTCGACGAACGGCGACACCCATCTCGGCGGCGACGACCTCGACCAGCGCGTCCAGGACTGGCTGGTCGGCGAATTCAAGAAGGATTCGGGCATCGACCTCAGCCGGGATAAGATGGCCCTGCAGCGCCTCAAGGAGGCCGCGGAAAAGGCCAAGATCGAGCTGTCCACCACGGCCGAGACCGAGATCAACCTGCCCTTCATCACCGCCGACGCCTCGGGCCCCAAGCACCTGCTGATGAAGCTCACCCGCTCCAAGCTCGAGCAGCTCGTCGAGGACCTCGTCCAGCGCGCCGTCCCGCCGGTGAAGCAGGCCCTGGCCGACGCCGGCCTTTCCCCCAAGGACGTCGACGAGGTCGTTCTCGTCGGCGGCCAGACGCGCATGCCCCGCATCCAGCAGCTCGTCCATGAGCTGTTCGGCAAGGAGCCGAGCAAGGGCGTCAACCCCGACGAGGTCGTGGCCGTGGGCGCGGCCATTCAGGGCGCCGTCCTGTCCGGCGAGGTCAAGGATGTTCTGCTGCTCGACGTCACGCCCCTGACCCTGGGCATCGAGACCCTGGGAGGTGTGTTCACCCGGATGATCCCCCGCAACACCACGATCCCGACCAAGAAGATGGAGACGTTTTCCACGGCCTCCGACAGCCAGCCCAGCGTCGAGATCCATGTTCTCCAGGGGGAGCGCGACATGGCGGCCTCCAACCGGACCCTGGGCAAATTCCACCTGGACGGCATCCCGCCCGCCCCCCGCGGCGTTCCCAAGATCGAAGTGACCTTCGACATCGACGCCAACGGCATCCTCCACGTCTCGGCCAAGGACACGGGCACGGGCAAGCAGCAGGCCATCACCATCACCGGCCACAGCGGGCTCGACGAGAGGGAGATCGACCGCATGGTCAAGGACGCCGAAGCCCACGCCGACGAGGACAAGAAACGACGGGAGCTCGTGGACACCAAGAACCAGGCCGACCACATGGTCTACTCCCTGGAGAAGCTCCTCCGCGAGAACACGGACAAGATCCCCGCCGCGGAGGCCGAACGCGTCCAGGCGGAGATCGAAGCCACCAAGAAAGCCCTGGCCTCGGACGACCTGGACCGGATACGGAGCGCCGTCCAGTCCCTGACCGGCGCGTCCCACAAGCTCTCGGAGATGCTCTACCAGCAGGCCGCCGGTCCGCAGGCCGGTCCGCCCCCGGGCCCGCAGGCCGAAAGCGGCCCGTCGGATCCCGGCAGGAAGGCCGGCGGCGACGACGAAGTCATCGACGCCGAGGTCGTGGACGAGGGCAAGCCTCACTGAGCCGCTCGGAACGGGCGGCGCGTCTTCCTCTCCGGTCCGCGGCGCGCCGCCTTTAAGATTCGGCCGCCAAGGAGTCCGGCATGAACAAGGACTACTATGGGATACTGGGCGTCGACCGGAAAGCCGTCCTGGCCGATATCAAAAAGGCCTACCGCAAGCTCGCCCGGAAGCACCATCCCGACCTCAACCCGGGGGACAAGGCGGCTGAGGCGAAATTCAAGGAAATCCAGGAAGCCTACTCCGTCCTGAGCGACCCGAAGAAAAAAGCCCAGTACGACCAGTTCGGTTTCGTGGGGGATGTTCCTCCCGGAGCGGGAGGGGGATTCCGTGGCGCCGGGCAGCCGGGAGGCTTCCAGGGGTTCAATTTTTCCGACTCGGGGACATCCACCCTGGACGACCTCTTCGCCAGCATTTTCGGGGGCGGCGTTCGCGGAGCCGCGCGCCTCGCGCCCGAGAGGGGCGAGGACCTGAACTACGCCATGAGAGTCGGGTTTGAGGATGCCCTCCACGGACTTCAGACCAAGATCAGGCTCAACCGCCTGACGGATTGCGCCGAATGCCGGGGCCGCGGCACGAAAAGCCGGGCGGGGGATCGCGCCTGTCCCTCCTGCCGCGGCACGGGACAGGCCACGCAGCAGGTGGGCTCGATGCGCTTCGCTTCGCCCTGCCCCGCCTGCGGCGGGTCGGGTTTGGCCCAGAGCCCTCCCTGCGCCGCCTGCTCGGGAAGCGGAGCCAAGCCGGGGACGGAAACGATCAACGTCCGCATCCCGGCCGGAGTGGACACGGGGTCGCGGGTGCGCATCCCGGGCAAGGGGAACGCGGGTTCGCGCGGCGGCCCGCCGGGCGACCTGTTCATCGTCATCGAGGTCGAGCCCCATCCCGTCTTCCGCCGCGAAGGACCGGACCTGTTCGTCAAGGTGCCCGTCTCGGTCTCGGAGGCCGCGCTGGGCGCGGACATCGATGTTCCCACCCTGGGCGGAAGGGCGACGATCAAGCTTCCGGCGGGCACAAGGTCCGGGCAGAAGTTCCGTCTCAAGGGACGGGGCGCCCCGTTCTCCGGACGCCGCGGCCCGGGCGACGAATATGTGGAGGTGACGATCGTCCCCCCCTCCGTCTCCAACCCCAGAGTCCGGGAGCTGATGAAGGAGCTGGCCGAGATCGAGGGTCCGGGGCCCAGGGAACAGCGGGGAGCGTCCTCATGAGAAAGAAGAAAAAAAAGGAAGGCCGGACCGCCTACCATATCAGCGACGTCTCCCGCATGTTCAACCTCCATCCGCAGACGCTCCGTCTCTACGAGCGCGAGGGTCTCCTCAAGCCGTCGCGAAGCCGGGGCAACACGCGTCTCTACACCGACAAGGACCTCAGGGAGCTCGAAGTCATCCTCAACCTCATCCGCGACCTGGGGGTCAATTTGGCCGGGGTGGAGGTCATCCTCAACATGCGCCGCAAGATGGAGCGCATCGAATCCGACCTGAGCGCCT
>VGJG01000299.1 GCA_016867615.1 Candidatus Aminicenantota bacterium
AGGGGACATGTTCCGAATTCTCTGGAATTCGGTACGTGTCCCCCTTATTCGTATGGTCTGTCCCCGCTGCGGAGGCGCGATGCGCGTCGTCGCCTTCCTCACGGAGCACGCTGTCGTCGATAGGATCATCGAGCACCTGAAGCTCGCCTTTGTAGCGGCAAAACCCCCGCCGCCTCAGGCCTCCCTCCAGGAGCTCCTTTGGGAGGCCGACCCTCCGGCCGGGTTCTTTCCCGATCCCCCGGCCGAATATGTATCGTGATCGTTGTGTTGGGCGGCGAAGTGCGTCCGGATAATCGCTTCGCGGCGGGCGGAGCCGGCCGCTTTCGCCCGTCCGGACCGCTTTCCGGCGCTCCCGGCGCGCGCTTGACATCGCCCGCGGGCCGAAATATCCTCGTCGATAAGGTCAGGATGGGGACTCAAGCCGATTCCGAACGCGCCCCAAGCTCCGGGCGGAAAAGGAATTACTTATGCTTACTAATCTTCTTGATAACCCAAGGGGAAGCCCTTTCCTGACGATGAGAGGGGGGAACATGCCGCATTTCATGACGCCGAAGGGGCGGGGAATTCGCCTGGTTTTATCCGGGCTCGTCGTTCTTTTTCTCGCCGGCCATCTGGGCACGCAAACGGCCCTCACCCCGGGCCGGGTTGTCGGGGACATCTCTTTCATCATCGTCACCCCCGAAACGGCCGGCTATCTCGCCGCGAACCCGGCCGCCCCCTGGACATCGACAGACCCTTACACGCACCCCGTGCGTCTTTACCATGTTCTCAATTCGAGTCGCAGCGCCGCCTCCGCCTACATCCCCGTCAATGCCGCGCCGGATGGCCAAACATACCTGGCCGCCAACTTCGACATCAACCCGAGCGTCGGGCCCGGGCGGAGGGATTTCGTCCTCGAAATCAACCCCCTGAAATTTTCGAACGGCGCCAAATACATCTTCGGCTCCAGGGAGCCCTTGTCCCCCTTTTACCGCCTCTGTCTGAATGTCCAGTCCTTGACCGACGACCCGGACGGCACGCGATGCGACATCAGCGAGTGCGCCGTCCTGTTGCCCCTGCGCCTCCGGTTCGGAGGGACCGAGGAAAACAAGAATGCCATAGACGACGCGTATCCGGCTGTCTGCCGGGCCACGGCCTATGTCAAAGAAAACCCGGGATCGGAAGACCTTGTCCTGCAGGCCGAATCGGAAACCAAACAGCTCTCCGTCGACTCCCTGAAAACAGCGGAAGGCGTCATCCTTCCGATTCTCATGAGAGCTTCCGGGTCCGTGATGTGGATCCGCGTGGAGTGCGAAGTCAAAATCAAGGAAGGAGAATCCGGCTTCCCGGTCAATCCTTCGACCGGGAAGACGCCTCTCAACATTAGCGTCCAAATCGGCCCTTTTGCCTGCGGCGCCCCTTCGCCGGCCGCCCTGGATGTCGAAATTCCGACCGACAGGACGGCGGGGATGGTCCAGGGCCTGTTCGACGTCAGCGGTCACGCGGAAACGACCGCCGAGGTCAGAATCGGCGACCTGTCCTGGTACTATCGAACGACTCCGCAGCCGATTCCCCCGGGCAGCGTGCCGACCGTTCCCTGGAAATTTCAAGGAGTGCCTGAAGGAAGCCGTGAAGTCTATGCCTGGGCCGCCCTGGAAGGCGGAAAGTCCATTCTGGAATTTCCCCATCTGGACAGTTACAACCAAAGGGTGTCGGTCGTCAGGCTGCAGACAGAAGACCTGGGCGCGACCTTTGTGGCCAAGCCGACCGTCGTCAGGGGCAACGTCGTTCTCGTCGATCCCGGCGGCCTGACGGATCTTGACGGCATCCAGACACATCCCCTGAGTGAACTTTCAGGTTATGAGAAGTCTTTTATGCTGGCCGAGGGGGTGGATCAGCGGGCTTCGAACACTCCCGATTGCGTCAACAGGAGCAGCGGCACCAAGGGACGTTCGTTGGGCCGGCTGACCGGCGCCTACGACCCGGCGCAGCATCGGGCCGATATGAGCTATGAGCTGCTGCTGGCGGGGCTCAGCCCCAGGCAAGCATCACCGGAAGGAATTGGAGCCTGCCCGGCGCCGTGGAACATGGCCGGCCTGTCCACCTCGCTGATTACCATGACCGATCCTCCGCATTCGGGAAAATGCTCCTTTCTTCTCAAGCTCGGCCAATACTTTCCCCTCCTGGCCGACGTGAACGCCGAGCCGGTCCTGTTCCCCGATCAAAAAATCTGTTTCGGCAAAATCAAGCTGGATTACCACGTCAATTCGAGCCTGGGGAGCATCTATTATCCTTATCTTTATCTCAGGCAAAGCGGGGTCGAGGTGGGCCCCAACGTTTTCGGCACGGCCTATTCGCTGGGAACAGGGAACGCCTATGGAACGCCCCGGCTAGCCTCCGAGAGCGGTCCGACCGCCTCAGTGACCGCGACGCTGCCCGAAGGCCTCCGCTATAAAATTGACCCGATGATCTATTTCCTGCCTGCCGGCCAGACATCGGGACAGGGAACGTACCTGTATCTTGACACCATCGTCCTCCCGGAAACGGGCTTCGTCGGCTGCGGGGATGTCCTCTCGGCCTGCCTCTCCCTCCTGGATGAACAGGGCAACTACAGCCTGTTGAGCATCGGATTCCCCTCCGTGACGGAATACTGCCTGACCGGCGGCGACCTCATCCTGGATTTCAACGTTCACCTGACCGACGGCGGCGACGTGGCGCTCGTCGGCTACGTCCTCGACCCCGACAACGCGGAGACCGCGGACCTGAGCGACCCGAATGCCGTCATCCTCTGTCCCTCGGATTGCGGTCCGAATCCCAGCTACGGCCTCGGCCTCTCCGGCCTGTCCGTGGGGCCCCACGCGCTCAAGATCATCGCCGTCGCCGCCAACGGCTGTCGCGCCGGCCGAATTTATCAATTCCATGTGCAATCCCAGCCCCTGACGATTCAGTGTTCCGAAGACATCACCGTCGACCTTCTTCCGAATGAAACCGGCATCTCCAATGACGACCCGAGGATCGCCGGCCGTCTGAACGCGGCCTCTTCGGGCGGATGCGGCCTGCCGCTGACGATCGGCGACGATGTTCCCGATCATTTCCCCATCGGCCAGACGACCGTGAGCTTCTGGATCCAGGGACATGAAGAGATCTCCTGCAAGACGACCGTCACGGTCGCGCCGGCCGACCGGATCCTGTCCTTCATCTGCCGCGACCCGGCCACGGGCGAGCAGGTCATCAGGAAACGGACCTTCAGGGACGATTCTTTGGACACGGTGACCTACTCCCATCCGCAGCCGTTTCACTTCGAGTACGGCAGGGACGGGAGCCGGATGGCCGTCATTCCCGACGGAACGGGGGCGGTCAAGATCATCGACACCGCGACCAACACGACGGCGAGTCTCTTCCCGG
>VGJG01000300.1 GCA_016867615.1 Candidatus Aminicenantota bacterium
GTACGGAGGTCGGCGACGCCGAACCCCCGCTCGAAGACGGTGCGGCCGTCCTTGACGACGAGAACGGCCGCTCCGGGCTCATTCGCCGAAACCAGGCCGGAAAAGAGCGCCTTCAATTCGTTCAGCCTCCGCCCCTCGCCGCCGGGCCGGCAGGACATCAGGGCCGGCAGGAACATGGCAAGAGCCAGAGCGGCCCGGAGCCGGCGGCCGGACGATCCGTTCATGCTCGAGCTCCTTCCCTCCCCCGGCCCGGAAGGCGCACGGAGGAATTCCTAGGCTAGAAGATGACGTCGACCTCGACGACGAAGAAGCTGAAATCGTCGTAAACGACCGTCGTCTCCGACCTGACGAACCTTTTGCCCCCGGGGTCGATATAGGCTTCCTCGATCCGGAAGCGGCTGGGGAAGCGGATGCCGTTCTTCTCCACGGTGAAGTCCGAGACCATGGTCAGCTCGGCCGCGGCCCCGTAGCGCTCGGCCCTGTCCCGGAACAGCTCCTGCCGGCCGATTCCCTCGGGGTTCCACTGGATCTTGAGGATGGCCGCGTCGTCGGCCCGGATCCAGGCCTTGCCGTAGAGGAATTCCGCGGCCGCTCCCGGCTTGGGCCGGGTCTCCACGATGAACACCCGGCGGCCGTCGATCGTCTCCTCGCCCGCCAGGCCGTACTCGAACAGGGACTGGGCGGCTTCGCCGAGCACGCCCAGCGGCCCGAACAGCGCGTTGCGATAGACGAAGTTAAGCGTCTTCAGGGGCGCGTCCTTGACGTTCCTCTTCTCCCCGTTTTCCTCGATGAGGATGCGCCGCTCCTCGGCTTCCCCGCCCTTGCGGATGAGCTGATAGTCGTACACGTAGCTGTTCGCGATCGACTGCCTGGAGATCTTCCGGCCCCTCCCGGAGAGCGTGTCACCTCCGCTGCGCTTCGACCGGGCCGCATGGAGCGAAACGTCCTTGGAAAAATCGACGGACTCTGATATCCGCTCCAGGCAGATGAAATCCAGCGCCGCGCGCTCGAGGCGGCGGCAATACTCGGCCGACTTTTTCAGCAGCAGCCGCCATTCCTCGTCCTGCGTCCCGGAAGCCCGAGCCACGGTCAGGGGCGAAATCAGAACGCAGGCCGCACCGAAAAGGACCATGCCGACCTTAGCCGCCGGGTGATGACGCAATCTGCCTCCCGCGGCCGACGGGGTGTCCGCGGTCCCGACCGCGGCCGCGACGGCGCGAGAGCATTATATCAGAGAGAGGGACGGCGGAAACCGCTCGGGAAATCGCCCGTCGCCCCTACCTCTCCATCATCCGGTACTGCACGGCCTCGGAGAGGTGGGCGGAGCGGATCGACTCCTCGCCGGCCAGGTCGGCGATCGTCCGCGCCACCTTGAGAACGCGGTCATAGGCCCGGGCGCTCAGGCCGAGCTTGGTCACGGCCGTCTCCAGGAGTCTCAGGCTCTCGGCGTCCACGGGGCAATGCTTCTTCACCTCGCGCGTGTTCATCTGGGAGTTGGTATAGATGCGCCGGCCGCGCGTTCGGGCCCCGGCCAAGCGCTCCTCCTGCCTCCGCCGGGCCGCCCCGACCCGGGCCCGGATCGCCTCCGACGTCTCGGCCTCGACGCGCGAAACGATGTCCCGGAAGGAGACGGCCGGCGCCTCGACCAGAATATCCACCCTGTCGAGCAGCGGCCCCGAGATCCGGGCATAATACCGCGCCCGCTCGCTGTCGCTGCATTCCTGGGCTTCGCGGGCCAGTCCCCGGAACACGTCTTCGCAGGGGTTCATGGCCGCGACCATCATGAACCCGCAGGGGAAGACCGTGCTGCCGTTGACGCGCGAGATCGTCACCCGGCCCTCCTCGAGCGGCTGGCGCAGGTCCTCGAGGACCTTGCGCCTGAACTCCGGCATCTCGTCGAGGAACAGCACCCCGCGGTGGGCGAGCGTGATCTCGCCCGGCCGGGGGACGAGTCCGCCGCCGATCAGGCCCGCGTCGGTGATCGTGTGGTGGGGGGCGCGGAACGGCCGCAGGACGACCGCCCCCTCCCCGGGAGCCAGTCCGGCGGCGCTGTACACCTGGGTGACCTCCAGGATCTCGTCGAACGTCATCTCGGGCAGGATCGTCGGCACGCGGCGGGCGAGCATCGTCTTCCCCGCGCCCGGCGGCCCGACGAGCAGGATGTTGTGCCCGCCCGCGGCCGCCACCTCCAGGGCCCTCTTGACGTGGAACTGACCTCGAACGTCCTTGAAGTCCGCGTCGTGCTCCGGCCTCCGCAGGAGCTCTTCAGGGGGGATCCTCACGGGCTCCGGGCGTTCGTCGCCCCTGAGGAACCGCACGACGAGGGTCAGGCTTTCGAGGCCGAAGACGTCGAGATCGCGCACCAGGGCCGCTTCCCGGGCACAGCAGGCCGGCAGGACCAGGCCGTTGAACCCCGCCCGCTGGGCGAGGAGCGCCGCGGACAAGGCGCCGCGGACGGGCTTGAGCCTGCCGTCGAGGGCCAGCTCCCCGAGAAAGAGGTAGTCCTTGAGCTTTTCTCCGGGAAACAGCCCCATGTCGGCCAGCAGGCCCAGGGCGATGGGCAGGTCGAACGACGAGCCCTCCTTGCGCCGGTCGGCCGGCGCGAGGTTGATGGTGATCTTCCGGGCCGGGAGCTCGTAGCCGCAATTTCTGAGAGCGGCCCGCACCCGCTCCTTGCTCTCCTTGACGGCCGTGTCCGGCAGGCCGACCGTGACGTAATTCGGGAAGCCCAGGCCGACGTCGACCTCGACGTCCACGAGGTAGGCCTCGATACCCCTCAGGGCGGCGCTCGAGATTTTGAACAGCATCCCAGAAGATAGACGGAGGACGGGCGGGGATTGCGTCAGGCCGGCGGAACGGAGGTCAGCTTTTATCGCCGAAATCGCGCATGAGCTTCTTGAGCTCTATCTCTATGTCTTTTTCGGACTTGAGCCTGATCTTTTTCATGTCCCGGCAGATCTCCTCGCGGGGCGAGGGCGGGGTTTTCGGCCCCGAGGGGGGGTCGACGGGACAGGCGGGTTCGACGACCGGACGGCTCGGGCCGGCGGACCGGGCGGGCGCCTGGGCGGCCTCGGCCTTCACCGCCTCAAAGGCCTTTTCGACCTTCTCCTCGGTTTCGAGGTCCTCCTCGAGGTCTTTCTCAATCTCATCCGGCTCGGCCTGGATCTGCTGGCGGATGATGGGGATCGTCAGGCCGGCGATGCCCCTCAAGGTTTCGAACACGCCCAGGCCGTTGATGGCCGCCGCCTCGAAATAGGGGCGGCCCAGGGGGTTGAGCAGGCTGTTGAAGGTCTCGATGGGGATCAGGTCATCGAGGTCCCTTTTGTTGTACTGAAAAACCATGGGCATGACGTCCATGTCCATGCGCAGCTCGCTCAGGTTGCG
>VGJG01000301.1 GCA_016867615.1 Candidatus Aminicenantota bacterium
GCGGGGCCCTCAGGCCCGACATCCTCGAGGAACGGGTCCTATCGGCGCTCATCGAGTTCAAGGTCGAGGAAGTCCGCCTGCCCGCCCTGCTCTTCGGCCTGGCCGAAGCCGCGGATGCGCTCGAAACGGTGTTCAGCCTGAGCCTCAGCGGACTCCTGTCGCCCGACACGGACGGCTCGCTCCCGGAATCGATCCGCCGTCTGGGCGTCGCCGCCCGGCCCAACGGCAAGGTCAATGTCGGGTTGGGCAGGCTGCGCCGGCCTGAGCCCGCACCCGGAGACTAGCCCGATGTCGCACTCGCTCCACCGCTTCGGCCGCCCCCCCGACCTCCGGGACGACTGGATCATCCTGGCCATGAGCTCCAGGGACGTGAACAAAAAAGGGTCGGCACCCCTGTTGCGGCGCTTCCTGGAGATCGCCCTGCGCCACGATCCGCTCAACTGGGGCGACATCCGGCAGGGGTCGCGATATTCCCCGGCGACCGCGGACCTCTTGGCGGGCGTCAGCGACGAATCGATCGTCCACGCCGTCTACGCCTCTCGGGAGGCCACGACCTCCTGTCTTCAAGATCTGCGCCGGGAGGACTTGGGCCTTTCGGTCGTCGTCTCCGGCCTCATGGACGATGTCCGCCGCGCGGCGGCCGGCGCGGGCCTCAAGCCCCACACGGCCGCCTGGTCGCTGGGCGTCTGGGGGAAGACCGACCGTCTTCCCCCCGCCGAGGTCCTGGAGGTGACGACGATGTGCGGTCACGGCCTCGTGTCGCCGAACTCTGTCCGCGCCGTCGCCGCGCTTCTCCGCGAGGGCCGCCTGACGGCCGAGGAAGCCGCGGCGCGCCTCTCCCGTCCCTGCGTCTGCGGCATCTTCAACCCGGTCCGCGCCGCCCGCTGCCTGCGCCGCCTGGCGCGGGGCGCGGACGAAGACGGCCTCCACCGCGCCTAGCCCGGCCCTCGGCGGTCCGCCCTCAAGTGGAGGATCTTGCCCGTCGGCCCGGGGAGGGGCGGCCGCCTCTCGACCCGGACGATCCCGGCCGCCTTCCAGGTCAGACCCATGACCCTCTTGACCCCCGACCCGCGTCCGATCCTCTCCAGGAAGAACGAGGCCGCGTCGACGGCGTCCACGGGCCCGAGCCGCGGATGAATGAGGAGCCTGAGCAGGGGCCCGCCCCGGCCGTCCTCGCCCTCGACGACCTGGTAATCCGTCGCCGCCCCCCCGAAGCGCTCCGGCAAGTCCGTCTCCAGGACGCGGATGACGTCCGTGTCCATGAAGGTCATCCCCGCCCCGGTCAGCTTTTCGAAGCTGCGGATGCTCCTGAGATGGACGCCGAGCCCGGCCGCTTCCAGCGGGCATCCGCACCGCCGCCGTTCCAGGACGGCCTCGTCGCCCAGGTTGACGTTGATTAAAACATAAGGCGTCCAGGGGTTCAGGCCGGTCAGGAAGACCGCCCGGGGGGGAAGGCCGGGCGGCCCTCCCTCCGGTCCGGCCTGGACCGCGGCGTAGAGGTCGAGGTTGACATGGGTGTCGTCGGCTTCGACGGGGGCGAGACAGCCGTAGCTGACGGGCCCGCACTCGATGCTGCCGTAGCGGGGGATGGCCTGCGCTCCCGAGGCCCGGATCGTGCTCAGCCGGGCTTCGGTGACGGGCTCGCCGCCGACCAGGAAACGGGCGCCCTCGAGGCCCAGCCCGAGTTCGGCCGCGGCCAGGGCGATCTTCACCGCCGAGCTGGGAAAGGTGAAGAGGAACGGCGTCCGGCCTGCCTCGAGGACCGTCCTCATCCACAGGACGATGGGCGCCGGACGGTCGAGGGGGACGTGGCGCACGGCCGGGAGCGGGGCGGCCGCCACGACGCTCACCCAGCGCAGCGCCCGCGCGCTCCAGCGGTAGCGGGGGTGTAGCCCGGGCGACGCCGGGTCGAGCTGCGAGAACCAGCGCGCCGGCCGGCGGCCGAAGCGACTGAGCTTCAGGAGGCGGAAGAGCGCCCCGCCGCCCGGCGATTCCCAGTCGGCCTTGACCCAGTCGCTCCCGCCGTGCGCCTCCAGGAGGAGACAGGCGTTCACGGCGCAGGCGGCGATGAACCTGAAATCGAGCAGGAGCGGCGCGCCCTCGCCGCGGCTTCCCCCCGACTTGGAGGAGACGCCCCGGCTTGTGACCGGGTTGCGCAGCAGGCCGGGTCCGCAGGGCGCGGCCGTCCCGCCGCGCTCCGCTTCGCGCCGTCCCTTGAATTCGTCCACGGTGAGATAGACGCCCTCGGCGAGGAGCCGCCCGAGCGCCGCTTCCAGCCCGTCGGCCGACACCATCCGGGCAAGGTCCCCGAATTCGCAACCGGCGCGGCGGAAAAGGGCCAGATACGGGCTCGACGGGCTTCCGAACACCGCCCGCTCGGCGATTGTCAGAAAGGCGTCCTCGCGCCGGCGAAGGCGGTCCGCCCGTATGAGCCGCGCCGACCCGGGCGTGATCTTCTTATGGAGGAAGGCGGGAAGGCTTCCGGCGAACCCGGCCCCCGACTTCAGGTCAAAAAGAAAGTCGCCTCGATGGAAAGACGGGGTCGCGTCTACACTTTCCACTTTTTCTATCACCCCTGTCCCTTCAAAATCATCCAATCGTTTCTTCGAGGAGCTTTTGCGCAAGGGTAAAGGCATGAGAAGCGAAGTGCGGAGCCAATCCGGCGCTTAAAGCTTCGGACTGACTCCTTGGCATTGCCAGGTCTAGTTAAAAAAGTGGAAAGTGTAGACGCGACCCCGATTTATCAGCCGCCGCACAGGCTCACGATCCGCTGCCAGCGCGCGTCCGTCTCCTCCTGCATGAGCTTGAGCTCCTCGGGCTTGAGGTGGCGGAAGCGGCCCTGGAGCCGCGCGTAGTCCGCCACGGGCTTGCGTTCCTTGACCTTGATGCTCAGCGAGCACTTCTCGCCGTATTCCATCTCGTAGAGCGGGAAGAGGCCCGTCTGGACGGCCAGCTTGGCCAGCTTGACCGTGTCCTCGGGGCGGCTCTTCCAGCCCGCGGGGCAGGGGGCGTAGATGTGCAGGAACCGGGTCCCCTTGATGTCTTTGGCTTTCTTGACCTTTTTGACCAGGTCCTCGGGATAGGCCACGCTGGCCGTGGCCTGATAGGGGATGCGGTGGGCGGCCATGATGGCGTCGATGTCCTTCTTGGGGCGGCTCTTGAAATGCTTGACCGGTGTCGTCGTCGTCCAGGCCCCGTAGGGCGTGGCCGAGCTGCGCTGGATGCCGGTGTTCATGTAGGCCTCGTTGTCGTAGCAGACGTAGAGGATGTCCTCGTTCCGCTCGGCGGCGCCGCTCAGGGCCTGGAGGCCGATGTCGAACGTCCCCCCGTCCCCGGCCCAGCCCACGACCGTCGTCTCCCTGTCGCCCG
>VGJG01000302.1 GCA_016867615.1 Candidatus Aminicenantota bacterium
GGAGTTCGGCGACCTTCCGGAGAGCGTGCCGGCCGGGCCGCTCGCCGAGGCGTTCCCGGCGCTCGAGCCGGCGGCGGAGGGCCGGGGCGCGGACGTGCGGCTGTTCAACGACCGGGAGGCGGCGCGCGAGTCGCACCGGAGGGGCGTGGCCGCGCTGCTGCTTGTTAAGCACGCCAAGGACCTGGAGTTCATGAGGAGATATCTCCGGCTGCCCGAGGAGGCGGAGCGGGCGGCGCTCTTTTTCGGCGGCCGGGCGGCGCTCGAAAAATCGCTCCACGAGAGCCTGCGGCGCGAGGTCCTGGAGCGGGACATCAAGACGGAGGCGGAATTCCGGACCTGTGCCGCCGGCGTTGTGAGGGCTCTATTCGAGAAAGGGCATGCTCTCGTCAAGGCGGCCGGGGAGGCGCTTGAAGCCTACGCGGGCGTGAGAAAGGCGCTCGCGGAGATGAAAGAAAGCCGGGGGAAGAGCCAAACCGTCCTGGCCTTCGGCGCGGAGATCGAGGCCGAGCTCGGACGGCTCATGCCGAAGGATTTCCTTGAGCGCTACGGGCTCGAGAGGCTGGGGCATATGTCAAGGTATCTACGGGCGCTCGAACTGCGTGTCGACCGGGCGCGGCAGGGGCTGGAGAAAGACCGCCAGAAGGCGGCTCAGATCGAGCCGTTCGCCGCGGCGCTGGAGAAGCTGGATCGGGAGGCCGGGGGTGCGGGAGCGGCAGACGAAATGACGCCGGCCGCAAGCGTGGAGTCAGGAGGAAAGACCGGGAGGACAGGAGCGGCGGTCGCGACCGGGGGCGGGCGTGCAAAGGGAAACATCGGCGGCTCTGTGTCGGGCGCGTTCAGAGGGGGCGGCGACGTGTCGCCGCATCCAAAGCGGCGTCATGCCGCCGCACTCCAAAGCGGTGTCGTGCCACCGCACTCCAAAGCGGCGTCGAGCCGCAGCACTCCAGAGCAGCGTCGGACCGCCGCACTCCAGAGCGGTGCCGTGCCACCGCACTCCAGAGAGGCGTCGGGCCGCCGCACTCCGAAGCAGGCGGCGGTCGAGGAGTTCCGCTGGCTCGTCGAGGAGTTCAAGGTGTCGGTCTTCGCCCCTGAGCTTAAGACGGCCGTCCCGGTCTCGGCCAAGCGCCTCGAGGCGCGATTGAAAGAGATTGCCGCATTGGAATAGGGCTAAACAATCATGAGCCAGCCCGAATTGATATGATAAGGGCCTGAACGACCGGGCGGGAACGCAAAAGGAAACATCGGCAGCTCTGCATCGGGCACGTCTTTTTTGGAGTGCGGCCGCATGAGGCCGCTTTGAAAGCGACGTCGTGCCGCCGCACTCCAAAGTGCGGTTGCGCCCGGGCGATTGTCGGCATGGGCGTGATTCCACGACAAGGGAGCTCTAAATCACCCCGACGGACGCATGAACTGCGGGCGAAGTCGGGGAGAGGGCGCGGGCGTCGGGATTCGAAAAGGGGGCTTGCCTTATTCCCGCTTTTTCGCATAATGAGGCTGAGTCCATCATGGCCCACCGGACGGCGCGCGATTCCTACCACAGCCTGGTCGAGCGGCTGAACCGCTTCCCCCAGGGCGCGCCGCCCTCGGAGCTCCTCTTCCGCATCCTGAAAATCCTGTTCTCGGAGCGCGAGGCGGGGCTCGTCGCTTCGCTGCCCATCAAGCCCTTCACCGCCGCCAAGGCCGCCCGCGCGTGGAAAATGCCGCTCGGCGAGGCCCGGGACGTGCTGGACTCTTTGGCGGGGCGAGGGATCCTGATCGACGGCGAGCATGAGGGGACGACCCGCTACTCCCTGCCGCCGCCCATGGCCGGGTTCTTCGAGTTCTCGATGATGAGGGTCCGGGGCGACATCGACCAGAAGCTCCTGGCCCGGCTCTTCTACCGGTACCTGAACGTCGAGGAGGACTTCATCAAAGCCCTGTTCGTGAACGGCGAGACCCAGCTCGGCCGGGTCTTCGTCGACGAGGGCGCCCTGCCCGAGGACAAGTCGCTCCATGTTCTCGATTACGAGCGGGCGAGCGAGGTGGTGAAGACGGCCCGCCATCGGGCGGTGGGTGTGTGCTACTGCCGCCACAAGATGGAGCATGCGGCCGAAGCCTGCGACGCGCCGATGGACATCTGCCTCACCTTCGGCAACGTGGCCGACTCCCTGTCGCGGCACGGCGTCGCCCGGGCCATAGACGTCGCAGAGGGACTCGACCTTCTTCAGCAGGCGCGGGACCGGCGCCTGGTTCAGTTCGGTGAGAACGTCCGCCGCAACGTGGCCTTCATCTGCAACTGCTGCGGATGCTGCTGCGAGGCGCTCATCGGGATCAAGCGCTTCGGCTCGGTCTACCCCATCCACACCAACTTCCTCCCCCGCCTGGACGCGGCCTCCTGCACGGGCTGCGGCCAGTGCGTGGATGTCTGCCCCGTCCAGGCCCTAAGCCTCGTCTCATCCGGCGACCCCAAAAGGCCGCGGCGCCGGGTCGCCCGCCTGGACGAGAGGGTCTGCCTGGGGTGCGGCGTGTGCATCGGAGTGTGCGACAGGCGCAGCCTGACGCTTGAGGCCCGGACCGGCCGCGTCCTGACGCCCGTCAACACGGTCCATCGAACGGTCGTCATGGCCATCGAACGGGGAACGCTGGCCCATCTCGTCTTCGACAACCGGGTTCAGTGGAACCATCGGGCCATGGCCGCCGTCCTGGGGGTCATTCTCAAGCTGCCGCCGCTGAAGCAGGCGCTGGCCTCCCGGCAACTCAAATCGCGCTATCTCGAGCGCTTGATCGAACGGGTCCGGGTCTGATCGCCGGGCGGCCTTCTCGTTTTGCCGCGTCCCGCCGCACTCCAAGGCGCGCTTGCGCCCGGGCGATTGTCAGTATGTGACGCGCGAAAGGAACGCGGGCTAGAGCTTATAGGAGAACCGTGAGCGGTAGCCGAGATCGCGCTCCTGGAAGCCAAGGGAGCGGATGACGTGCAGCTCCTGCTCGTTCCACTTGGCGATGCAGGCGTAGACTTCCTTGTAGCCCTGCTCGGAGGCGTACTTGAGGGCGGTGAGGTGGAGCCTCTTGGAGATGCCCCGGTTGCGGAAGGCCTTGGAGACGAAGGTGATGTGGAAGTAGAACTCGGCCGGCTTCCAGTGGTCCGAGGCGGGCAGGACGTCGTACATGTTGTCGACCTCGGGCGCGCCCAGGACGGGCCAGCCGAGGAGGTAGCCGACGACCCGGCCGTCGAGGAGGGCGACGAAGGTCTTGAACTTGTTGCCGGGCTTGAGGTAGCGGTTCCGGTATTCGGGGCCGCCGGACTTGATGGCCACGCCCTCGAACTTCTCGGACATCTCGGCCTCGAGCTCGGCGACGAGGGCCAGGACGCCCTCCAGGTCTCCGGGC
>VGJG01000303.1 GCA_016867615.1 Candidatus Aminicenantota bacterium
GGTTAAGGCGCCGGAATCGCCCCGGACATTCAGGCCGGCTGAACTCTTTGCGAAACCAACCCACAGAGAATGGAAGAGAGCCAAGTATTCACTGGTCTCCGTGCCCGCGGCGGGAGTATAATGGGGCCGACCGTGCTAGACGGGGAGCCAGCGGTGCCCTGTAGCCCACAACCCGCTACAGTGGGGTCGAATTCCCTGTCGAGGCTGTCACTTTCCCGGTTCGTGCCGGGACGGGACGCGTTGAAGGTCGGGGCCCTGGGCGAGGAGCTTCCCGCCAACTCCGTCAGGACCGGAAGGGAGCAGCGGTAACGGGACGGTTTCCTGGGCCGCAGGATGCCTTGCCGGAGCCGAAGGTCCCGGCAACACGGGGAAGGAGCAGTCGGAGCAGGGTGCACGGTCGTCCTCTTAACTCCGTGTCCGCCTCCCGGGGCCGCCCGGAGGCGTCGGGTCAGGCGGCGAGAAATCCCCGGACGGCGAGGAATTTGGAGCGCACTCCCAGTCCGTAGGGGCAGGCCGTCTCGCAATTCCCGCAGTCCCTGCAGCGGCTGAGAACCGCGCGGGCTTCGATGCCGTCCAGCTCTTCCCTGGCCCTGTCCTTTTTGCCGTAGCACTCCATGTAAGCCCAGGCTCTGAGGATGCCGGGTATGGGCAGGCGCTCGGGACAGGAGGACCGGCAGGCTCCGCAGGAGCGGCAGACGAGCCTGGAGCTCGAGGCCGCCAGACGGGCGAGCGCCCTCGACTCCGCTCCGGTCAGAGGCATCCCGGGCACGGCCAGGTCCTGCTCCATTTCTTCCATGTTCATCATCTCGGTGACGACCGAGGAGACGCATTCGTCGGCCAGGACCCATTTGAGCATCGCCTGCTGCGGAGTGAGCGGCTCCAGTTGTTTCCAGTCGGCCATCCGGACCAGGGACTTGAGCGTTTTCATGGCGACGATCCCGATGTCCTTGGCCGCCGCCCGCCTCAACAAGCCCTGAAATCCGTCCTGTCCGGTTTGACGTCCGCGGAGGGCATCGGCCCGGCCGCCGTCGTCGATGTTGTATATATTGTAACCCACGGTGATCACGTCATAACGGTTGCAGTCCACGGCCCGGCCGACGACCGCCAGATGATTCTCGTGACAGGACAGGCCGGTGAAACGGCATTTCCCCTCTTTCTTCATCCTGTCGAAGGCGCCCAACACCCTGTCGTCGGTCAAGGCTTCGGGTTCCGAGGCGCCGTGAATGAGGAGGACATCGACGCAATCCGTGTCCAGTCGGGACAGGCTTCCCTCGACCGAGCGGACAATGGACTCTTCGGACCAAGGGCCGCGCAGATGGAACTTGGTCCCGATAAAAAGCTTGTCGCGTCCGACGGTCTTCATCAGGCGGCCGGCCTGCCTCTCGCTGTTGCCGTTTCCGTACGAGGGCGAAGTGTCGATGTAGTTGACGCCCCGCTCGATGATCCGCAGCAGCAGGGGCCATTCGGGCAGGGGGCTGCCGCCCAGGGAGATCTCGGAGACGGCGAGTCCCGTCCTGCCCAGGAGCCGGTAATGCATCCCGTTCTTCAGGATGCGACGGGAGGGGTTGTTTCTCCCCCAGGCCAAGGTCCCCGACGCCCAGCCTGCCGCCGCCGTAATCAGACGGAGAAAGTCCCTGCGGAGAAGCATGGGCCCGTCATTCCTCGGGGGCGGGGGAAAGGCCCAGGCGCTTCAGGACGTCCCCGACCTCGGTCCGGCCGTTCTCGGACAGGGGGAGCAGAGGGCTTCGCACCGGGCCGCCGTGGCAGCCGAGCAGGTCCAGGGCGTATTTCAGGCCGGCGATGCCCTGCCGGGGAACGACGGTCCTGTGCAGAAGGGCGAGATCGCTCTGGGCTTTCCGGGCTTCCTCGAGGCGATGCTCCCGGTAAAGTCCGTAAACGTGGAGACACAGGTCGGGTGCGGCGGCGGCCGCGGCGAGGATGGCCCCCTCGGCGCCCAGGAGGAGGGCCGGCAGGAGGAGGCTGCCCGACCCGACGAGATAATGAAAGTCCTCCCGGACATTCGGCACGATCTCCCCGACGGCCGTCAGGTTGCCGCTCGAGTCCTTTATGCCGGCGATGTTGGGATGTCCGGCCAGGGCGACCACCACTTCGCTGTCCAGAGAGATCCCCGTGTTTTGGGGGAAGTTGTAGATCAGCACCGGTATGCGCGAGCCTTCGGCCACCGAGAGAAAGTATGCCTTTTGAGCCTCGGCCGTCATGCGGGATTTATAATAGGCCGGGGTGCGGACCAGGGCCGCCCGAACGCCCAGGGAAGCCAGGCGGTTGGTGAAGTCCACGGTCAGGCGCGTTGATTCCCGCGCCGTCCCGGCGATGATCGTCCGGCCGGGCGCCGCGGCTTCAACGGCGGCCGCGGCCAGGGCTTCCGATTCGGCGTCGGACAGGAAGACGCTCTCGCCGGTCGAGCCCAGGACGACGTAGCCGGCCAGGCCGGCCGGGTTGGTGAAGCCGATGTTGCGCCTCAGGCCCTGCAGCGAGATGTCGCCGTTGCTCTCAAAGGGTGTCGTCAGCGCGGCGTATATGCCCCTGAAGGTCCCGCTCATTCGTCCTCTCCCTCGATGTCCTGGAGCTCCTTCTCGCTCAGGCCGAAGTAATGTCCCACCTCGTGCAGGACGACTTCCCGCACCCGGCGGCGGATGTCTTCCTCCGTGCGGCTGACGCGCTCGATGGGTTTCCGGTAAATGACGATGACGTCCGGCAGGACGCTGCCGTATGTCGCTCCCCTGTCCGGGTAGGGGAGGCCGTGATAGAGGCCGAGCAGCGTCCCCATCCGGGAGCCGAGATGCCTCGCCGGGGGGCTGTCCTCGACCAGGACGGCGATGTTTTGGAGATGCCTCTTGAACCCGCGGGGCAGGTTCTGAAGGGCTTCCTCGACCAGGGCTTCGAACCTCTGCCTGTCCAAATCTGTCCTCCGCGGCCCCCTCAGCGTTCGACTCCGTCCCGCGCCCGCACGCCCCGGTCGTAGTAATGCTTGAGGCAGGCCATGTCGGTGGCCAGGTCGGCCCGGTCCAGGACGGACTGGGGGGCGTAGCGGCCGGTGAGGACGACCTCCACGGACTCGGGCTTGTGGTCGAGGAATTCGAGGATGTCCTTCTCGGCGAGCAGCCGGAAGTGCAGGGCGACGCACACCTCGTCCAGGACGACCAGGCTGTATTCTCCGGACAGCATGGCCTCGCGGCACTTCTCCAGCCCGAACCGGGCGCGGTCGTAATCCTCCCGGTCCGGGTCGCGGCCGACGTGGAGGAATCCCCTCCGCCCGAATTGCTCGATGGTGATGAGCGGGGCCAGAGGGGCCAGGGCGCGCAGCTCCCCGTAGTCCTGCCCTTTGAGGAACTGACCGATGTAGC
>VGJG01000304.1 GCA_016867615.1 Candidatus Aminicenantota bacterium
CCTGACGGAGCGCCGCGCCGCCCCTGGGTCCCCGGCCGTCGAGGCAATAGGTCGGCCCCGTCAGCCCGAACGGCTGGCTGCACTCGCCGATGACGACGTTGGGCAGGGTGTAGGAGAAGAGCTGCGGACTGGCGAATTGGCCGCCGTCACCGGTCGTGGCGTAATAAGCCAGGTCGGTGATGAAGGAGCCGTACTGACCGGAGAGGAGGAAGCCCATATTCCGCCGGCGCCGGCCGGCGTCGTGGCCCGCTTCCCCCAGGGCCAGCCTGACGGCCGCGCAGCCCCATCTCGTGTAGCGGTCGAAACGGCTGAAACGGGAAAAGATTTTTTCCAGGGAGATCGCGAGGTCCGGGCCGCTCGAGGATCGCGGTCGCCCTCCTTTGTCCGCCGGGAGGCCGAGAACGGCGTATCTCTCCGGCTCGACGACGGCCGCGCCCGCGAGGACGAGCCTCAGGACCGGCGCGGAGCTCATCGGACCCTCTCCATGACCAGGGCGGCGTTGACCCCCCCGAAACCCGAATTCGTCGTCAGGATCCTCCCGCCCTCGAAGGCGCGGGCTTCGCCGGATACGCGGCCGGCGGCGCCTTGATCGGGCTGTTCGAAGCCGTGCGTCCGGGGGACCGTACCCGCGGCCAGGGCCCGGGCGCAGAGAAGGGCTTCGATCCCCCCCGCGGCGCCGAAGGTATGCCCCACGCAGCCCTTGATCGAAAAAACGGGGAGCGGACGCTCCCCGAAGACGGACTCGATGGCCCTCAATTCCATGGCGTCGTTGTACACCGTGCCCGTCCCGTGGGCGCACATCGCCCCGATGTCCTCCGGCGCGAGACCGGCCCGGTCCAGGGCGGCTTTGACGGCGGCGATCAGTCCCTCGCCCCGCGGCGCGGGGGCGGTGATATGAAAGGCGTCGTTCGTGACTCCCCAGCCGGAAATCAGGGCTTGGGGCGTCCGTCCCGCTTCCCGGAGATACTCCTCGCCGACCAGAAGGGCCAGGACGGCTCCGTCGCCCAGCATCAGCCCGTCCCGGCGCGCATCGAACGGACGGCAGACGCCCGCCGTGAGGGCCAGGAGCGAGCTGAAGCCGAGAAAGCTGAAGCGCGAGACGATATCCGAGGCCGCCACCAGGACCGCCCGGCGCCGGCCGGAGAGGATCATGTCCGCCGCCAGGGCGAAGCCCACGGTCGAGGAAGCGCAGGCCGCTCCGATCTCCATGACCTCGGCTTCTTCCCAGCCCAGGGCCTCGCGGACCCAGAGGCTGTAATGCCGGGGGAGGAAGGGCGGGGCGCCGGCGGAGTCTCCCCTCCAGGCTCCTCCCTCGATGAACTCGGCATTGCCCTTGATCCCGGCCCAGACGACGGTGTCGGCGGGAGGAAGGCCCTTTAATAAAGGAAAGAGGCGCCGGAGAAGAGTCTGGGTCAGGTTTTCCGGACCCTTTCTCTCGGCCTCCAAACCCTCGACACAAGCCGCCCGGTGGAAGGCGAGCCGGGAGGTGTCGAAGCGCTTCACTTCCAGGGGAAATTCCTTCCCGTCCAGGAGCGCTCCCAGGAGGTCCTCACCCCGGGGATTGGCCGCGGTGACGGCCGCGCCGGTCAGGAGATAAACTTCACTCATGGGAACCCCTCAACTCGCCCCGACGCCAAGCCTCCCTGATCCGGATGAAATATTCCGGCCAGACGAAGAGCAGATTGTTCGCGACATCGAGCAGGAGCTGCACGGTCCGGCCCCGGGCGACTTCCCGGCCGTCGACCTCCCGTCTCAGCACATACTCGTAGTTCAGCCTCACGGCCTCCGTCCACAATAGGCTGGTCTCGACGCGGAACACGTTCCCCAGGACCAGAGGATGCCTGTATTCCACCTCGAGGTTCACGATGGGAGCCTTGATTTCCTCTCGGAAAAAATCCTCGTAGTCCAGGCCGTATGCCCGGCCCACGGCGCACCGCCCGTCCTCGAAATACTCCGGATAGCGGCCGTGCCAGACCACGCCCATGAGGTCGACTTCCTGGAAGCGGACGGTGCGGACGGCCGCGGCCCGCAGGGGCGGAGGCGGGAAGGGAGACTTCTCTCGACCGGCATCCCTGAGGGGTTTCACGCCCGACCCTCCCCGGACGGCCTGACGCCCAGCTCATACCTGGCCGCGGTCTCCCCGCCGCAGGCGACCCTTACCGAGAACGATTGCCCGCCGCCGTCCTCGAACTTCAGGGGCAGGAGCTCGACCTTGACGGCGTCCCGGGGATGGATCGGCTTGCTGAACCGGGCTTTCCTGACCGATAACAGATCCAGCCGGCGGTTCCGGAAGATCTCGGCGACGACCCAGCCGAGGTACAGGATCGCCACTCCCGGCAGGACGGGGTAATCGGGAAAGTGACCCTGGAACGCGACGAATTCCGGCTTGAAACTCAGGTCCGCCTCGGCCATTTCCCCGGGCTTAATAGTCACTCCGGTCAGACTGTCGAGGATCCCCCTGCCCACGGGGTCCTTGTCGCTCATCGCCTCCCGGAAGCGCTTCATCGAGGGGTCGGCCGCGGGTTGGACCGACGGCACTGCCTTGGGCGGCGGAGCCTTCCACTCCCCGACCTCGATCAGGGTCAGTTCCGCCTGCCCGACGAGCGCAGACCCTCGGAACACCTCCCCCTGGACGCGGTGAATCTCATTGAACTCGATGATGTTGCAGATGACGAGGTCCAGGGAATCGCCCGAGCGAACGGGGTGAAAAAAGCTCACGTTGTCGATCCCGGCCATATAGCCGCGCAGCTGTCCGTCATGGCCCGCTTCTTTTTGAGGGGCAGATCCCGCGGCGCAATGCTGGGCCAGCATCTCGATCAGGGCCACCGGCGCCAGGGTTCGATCGGGGGCGATGAAGATGCCTTCGCCGGGAACGGTCAGGGGAAGAATGGCTTTCAAGTCATCCTTGATCGCCCAGCCGCGGATGAGCTCCATAGAGCCTTTTTGAGGGATATTCCCCTCGACGGGAATCCTCTTTTCCCCCTCGTCCGGGATCCTCCGGTGCCAGCATTCGGGGTCCGAAGCCAGATGATCCCCGGTACGATGATAGGCCGAGGCGCGGCAGCCGTAACAGACGCCGGCCTTCCGGCAGATCCGGCAGTACCCCTTGACCCGGGCGCGGACGTCCCTCAAGTCGTCCATGACCGCGCTCCGGCTGAAGATCTCACCCAGCGCCGCGTCACGGACATGTCCGACCGGGAGGTCGAGGCCCAGACAGGGAGTCACGGTTCCCTCTGCGCGGACGGCGAGAGAATACGGGAGACGGTTGCAGCTCCGCGCCGCCCAGGGAGGATGCGCCCTCCAGGAGGAACGGAAATCCCGGGAATCGATGCCGGAAAGCTCCTCGAAGAGTTCCCAGGCCCG
>VGJG01000305.1 GCA_016867615.1 Candidatus Aminicenantota bacterium
TAGCCCGTTCTTTCCGCCTTCTTGTCGGTGATGATCCCCACGACCTCGACGCCCGATTCGCGGATGACGTCGATCAGTTCGACGATCTTGCCGTACTCCAGCTCCTGGTCGGCGCGCAGGTACAGCCTTTTGTCCTCGGCCGAGAGGAGCGTCTCTTCCAGCTTGTTCTGGAGCTTCTCCGGAGTGATGATTTCCTGGTTGAGGTACATCGTCCCGTCCTTCTTGATGTACAGGACGACTTCCGTATTTTCCGGCATGTCGATCGTGTTCAGGGCGCTCGGGATCCGGACGTCAACACCCCTCTGGACGAGCGGGGTGACGATCATGAAGATGATCAACAGCACCAGCAGGACGTCGCACAGGGGAACGACATTCGGTTCGGCTTGGTAACTCGATTCCTTTTTTATGGAAATGCTCATCTCTTCCCCTTAAGGCCGGCGGGCTCGATGGGACCGCCCGCAGCGACGCTTACTTGCCTTCCTTGCGGATGAAATAATCAAGCAGCTGGGACGAGGTGTTGGCCATTTCGGCCTTGTAGATGTCGATCCGGCTGTTGAGGTAGTTGTAGCACCACAGGGCGATGATGGCCACCAGGATCCCCACGCCGGTGGTGATCAGGGCTTCGGCGATGCCGCCGGCCACGGCCCCGATGCCGCCCGAGCCCGTGCGGGCCATGCCGCGGAAGGCGTTCATGATCCCGAAGATCGTCCCGAACAACCCGATGAAGGGCGAGGACGTGGCGATGGTCGCCATCCAGCTCAGGCCGCGGCGCAGTTCCTGCTCGAACATGGTGCTGGCGCGTTCGCAGCCGCGCCCGGCGGACTCGATGATCTCCTGGGTGTCCAGGTTAACCTGCTTGGCTTCGACGAATTCCCGGGTCCCGCCGGAGGTCACGCGGGCCAGGTGGCTGCCGCGGTACTCGGCCTTTGAGGACAGGGCCAGGGCTTCGCTGATCATGCCTCTCTTAAGCAAGTCGGACAGCTTGGGGGCGATCTCGCGGGATTTTTTCTTGGCCACGGCATAGGTCAGGATCCGCTCGATGAGCAGGTAGATGGTGACCAGGGACAGGACGATGAGGATGATGGCCACGCTCCGAGCGATGAACGCCATCTGGTTCCACATTTCAATTAGGCCGAATTCCATCTCGATACCTCCTTGTTATATCAGGCCATCTGGTGGGATGGTCAGTCGGATTTCAGGGTGAAACGGACGGTGACGGTGAAGATGACGCCCCGGGGCTTGCCGTTGATGACCATGGGCTCGTAGACCCACTGGCGGACGGCGTCGATGGCCGCCTGGTCGAGCAGGGGGATGGAGCGCAGAACCTTCCAGCTCGCCACCCGCCCGTAGATGTCGGTCGTGGCCTCGATGATGACCACGCCCTCGACGCGCGCCTGGCGGGCGATCTCGGGGTAGATGGGCGCCACTTCGCGCAGCAGGCGGGGGGGGCGGATCTCGCCCATGGCCCGGACCGGGGCCTCGACGTCGCCCACGACGCCGCCCAGGACGCCGCCCACGACGCCGCCCAGGACGCCGCCCACGACGCCGCCCTCGACACCGCCCTCGACGCCGCCCTCGATGCCGATGTCGGAGAGCTGCTCCTCGGCGATCTCATCGGGGATTTCGATGGGGGCCACGAGCCTTCCGGCCTCGATATTGGACTGGGCCTGAACGGGCTTGATGCGGGCCGAACGGGTGGAGCGCTTCTTGGCCGCCGGCGGGGGGGGCGGGGGAGGAGGGGGAGGAGGGGGAACCAGGAAGGCGCTGATCACCTCGACTTCAGGAAGCTCCGGGGAGCTGAGGAGGGGCATGACCACCAGGGACAGGCCCAGGACCAGATGAAGGGCCAGGGCGATGGACAATCCGATGGTCACGCGCTTTTCCGAAAGCTTGCCGGAAAAAAAGGAATCCCTGAAGATATCGGCGCTCGCTTCTTGTTTGACTTCCGTTTTGGGGCTGACTGGCATTGTTATGACCTCATGCGCATAAGGTTCGCGGCCCTCAAATTATAGGCAAAGGAATCGCAAATTTCAAGCCTTTTGCCAAAATTATTTCCGCATGCCTTTTTTGGGCTTGAAGATCTTCCACCAGAAATAGAGGAAGGGACAGGACTGGAAGATCGAGGAGTAGGTGCCGATGACGATGCCGATGAGCAGGGTGAAGGCGAAATCGTTGATGACCTCGCCGCCGAAGAGCACCAGGACGAGGAGCGAGAGCATGGTCGTGCCGCCGGTGATGACCGTCCGGTTGAGCGTCTGGTTGATGCTCAGGTTCATCAGGCTCTCGAAGTCCGCCTTGCGGAGGGTTTTCAGGTTGTCGCGGATCCTGTCGAAGATGACGATCGTGTCGTTGATCGAATAGCCGACCAGGGTCAGGAAGGCGGCGATGACGGGCAGGTTGATCTCCCGGCTGGTGAAGGAAAAGACGCTCAGGGTGAGGAGGATGTCGTGGAACAGGGTCAGGAGGCCGGACACGCCGTAGGCCAGCTTGAAGCGCACGGCGATGTAGATGAGCATTCCCAGCAGGGCGTAGATGATCGCCAGGCGGGCGCGGTTCCAGAGGTAGTCGCCGGCGAGGGGGCCGACAGTTTCCTTGCTCAGGACCGACAGGGAGCCGAGATAGCACCGCTCCTGAAGCCGGGCGAGGGTGTCCCGGCCCAAGTCCAGCGCGGCCAGATCGTCCCAGCTGCGGACGACCCCGCTCTCGATCCGGTGGTCCAGGATCTTCTTGGTCTCCTCCGCGGCGTTCTCGAGGAGCAGGGGTTCGAGGAGGTAGTTCAGGCCGGCAGCGTCCAGGCTGTTGATGTCCTGGAGGCCGGCTTCCAAGGCCCTCCGGTCCTCCGCGGTGAGCAGGGTGTCGATGATCCGGTTGGCCATGATCTCCGTGGCCTCGACCTCCTCCGATTCCTGCTGGCCGGCCTTGGAGACGATGGTGCGGATGATGTACTCCCGGTCCTCGGCGCCGACCTCCTGGATCTTGCTCTCGCCCAGCCTGATGTCGGACAGACGGCCGCGGATCTCGCTGATGGGGAGCGGGTCCCGGAATTTCATCCGGATGAGGGTTCCGCCCGAGAAATCCACGCCCAGCTTCAAGCCGCCGAAAAAGAAGATGTTGATCATCCCGGCGGCGATGACCGACCAGGACAGGGCGATGGCCGGGTACTTGTACTTGAGGAAGGGGATGCGTGTTTCTTTGAAGAGTTGCAGCATGGCTAGATACTCAGCTTTTCAACTTTTCTGTGCCTGGGGAGGACCAGGTCGAAGATCACCCGGGAGACGAAGACGGCGGTGAACATGCTGGCGCAGACGCCGATGATCAGGGTGACGGCGAACCCCTTGATGGGGCCC
>VGJG01000306.1 GCA_016867615.1 Candidatus Aminicenantota bacterium
TTTTTTTCGACCTGAAGACACAAGGCGGAAGAAAATACACCCTTTTTTGCCTGGATTCCACATATTGGGTACATGAAATTCCCGTACTAAATATAGAAGCTTTGCCCCAAAATATTTAAAAAAAAAGCTTTTTTTTGCTTGACAACTGGGATTTTGTACCATAATATTTAGCTGTACACGGGACGAAACGGGAAGAAATGGGGAATATCATACTCGGCAGCTCCTCCGCCCGCCTCGATAAAAGCGGCAGACTCAAGATCCCAGAAAAATTCCGCGCGGCGATCGAAGAGCAGTACGGCAAAGACCTGTTCGTCACCTCCCTGTCCGACGACGCCGTCCACATCTACCCCCTCCCGGTCTGGCTCGAGCTGACGGGCATCACCCATGAAGGGGTCAATCAGTTCAACCAGTCCGTCCAGAGCTTTCAGGTGCGCGTCAGCCACATGGGCAGCGTCAACCAGATCGACCTCAAGGGACGCGTCCTCATCAGCCCCCAGCTGAGGCAGAAGGTCCGACTCGACGGCGAAGTCGAAGTCCTGGGCATCACCAACCACCTCCAGGTTTGGAACAAGGAACATCTGGTCAAGACGATCGAAGCCAACCCGCTCAACGCCGAGGACTGGGAAAACATCGCCCGTCTTTCGCCCCGGGGACGAAATGAATGAACGACACAACCCACGTTCCCGTCCTCGTCCCGGAGGTTCTTAGCGGCCTCGACGCCGGCGTGGCCGGCGTTTATCTTGACGGCACGCTCGGGACGGGCGGCCACGCCGCCGCGATCCTCCTGGCCCATCCCCGTTCGACCCTCATCGGTCTCGAAGTGGACGCGCTCTCCCTGGCCCGCGCCCAGGAACGCCTGTCCGCCTTCGAGGGCCGCCTGACGCTGTATCATTCCGATTACCGGAACATTCCCGACCTGGACATCCCCTGGCGGGACGTGCGCGGCGTCCTGCTCGACCTGGGGCTGTCCTCTTTCCAGATGGACGCTCCGGAAAGGGGCTTCAGCTTCAACCTCGAAGGCCCCCTGGACATGCGCTTCGACCTGAGGAACAAGACCACCGCGCACAAGGTCCTCCACAAGAGCTCGGAAGCCCATCTGGCCCAGGTCTTCCTCGAATACGGTGAGCTCCGTCAGGCCCGCCTTCTCGCCCGGCGCATCATCTCCGCCCGTAAGGGAACCGGCCTGGAGACCACGACCCAGCTCCGTCGCCTGGTCGAGGAGGTCTGCCGCTGGCGCCCCCAAAGAGGCAAAACGCACCCCGCGGCCAAGGTCTTCCAGGCCCTGCGCATCGAGGTCAACGGCGAACTCGAGGGGCTCGACGCCCTGCTCGACGGCGTCCTGTGCCTCCTGCGGCCGGGAGCCCGCCTGGCGGCTATCGCCTTTCATTCCCTCGAAGACCGCATCGTCAAAAGAGCCTTCCTGCGCCTGGCCGGCGGCGCGGCCGAGCCGGTCATCCGCATCCTGACCAAGAAGCCCGTCATCCCGTCCGAAGCCGAGACGGCGGCCAATCCGCGCTCCCACTCGGCCAAGCTCCGAATCGCGGAGAGGGTCTGAATGGTGCGCCGCAAGCAGGATCGGACCGCGCTCTTCCTCTCCGTCCTGGCCGTGGCAGTGGCGGCCGCGGCTCTGACCTTCTATCTCTGGCACCTGAACGAGATGACCCGCATCGGCTATGACACCGCCCGGCTCGAGGAGGACATCAACCGCCTGAAGGAAGACGTCCGCAAGCTGGAGACGCGCCGAGCGGAGCTTCTCTCCCTGGAGCGCGTGGAAAAGATCGCCCGGGACAAGCTGGGGCTAGCCGACCCGCGCCCCGGTCAGGTCCGTTTCCGCTCCCCGGAAGAGGAATCGCGGGTCCTGCCCACGGGAACATCCCGATGACCGACCCGTACCGCAAGCGCACGAACCGCAGGACGGCCTGGCTGGTCCTGTTCTTCGGGCTATGGTCCGGCGTGCTCGTCTTCCGCCTCGTCCAGCTCCAGGTCCTCCGCCACCCGCGCTACAAGACCGAGGTGGCCGAGCAGAGCCGGAACAAGCGCCCGGTCCGGCCCCGGAGGGGAACGATCACCGACCGCGGGGGGAACATCCTGGCCCTCAGCCTCCCCGCCCATTCGGTTTATCTGACCCATGCCGCGGACGAGCCCTCCGCGGACCAGCTGGCGAAGGTCGAGAGGCTGAGGAGCGTCCTGGACCTCAGCTCCGGGGAAATCAGTAACATCAGCGACCGGATCCGAAGGAACGAGCGCTTCATCTACCTCAGGCGCCAGGCTTCCGAGGAAACCGCGGACAAGGTCAGGGCCTTGGCTCTGCCGGGCGTCGGGCTTCATCCCGAGACCAAGAGGTCCTATCCCCAGGGACGGCTGGCCTCCCACGTCCTGGGCGGCGTGGACATCGACGAACGCGGCCAGGCCGGGGTGGAGTTCAGCTACAACGGCGTCCTCCAGGGTCAGCCGGGGGAAGCCCTGGTCCTCCGGGACGCCAGGCGCCGCAAATACCGCCTGGAGACCCTCAAGGAATCGCGGCCTGGTGAGGACATCGTCCTGACGGTGGACGCGGTCATCCAGTACATCGTCGAGCGGGAGCTGAAGAAAGCCGTTGCGGTCTCCGGGGCGAATTGGGGCACGATCATCGTCTCCCATCCCCCCTCGGGCGAGATCCTGGCTCTGGCCAACGTCCCGGATTACGATCCGAATCATTTCCCGGCACGCGTTCCGGGCGCGGGACGGAACCGGGCCGTGCAGGACAATTTCGAGCCCGGGTCGACGTTCAAGGTCGTCACCGCCGCCGCGGCCCTCGAGGCCGGCGCGGTCGGCCCGGCCGAGACGTTCAACTGCCGCGCCGGTACGGTGGACATCCCCGGCAAAGCCATCCGGGACCACAAGCCCTTCGAAACGCTGACCTTCAGCGAGGTCTTCATCCACTCCTCGAACCTGGGCGCCATCCAGGTCGGTCTCCGGACGGGAGAGGGGGAGATGCTTCGCATGATCCAGGCGCTCGGGTTCGGCCGGAAGACCGGGTTGGACCTTCCGGGCGAGGAGCGGGGGATCACGCGGCCGCCGTCTCTCTGGACGCAGCGGACCCTGCCCTCGGTGGCCATCGGTTATGAGATCTCCGTGACCGCACTCCAGGTGCTTCAAGCCATGAACATCGTGGCCAACCGCGGGCTGCGCGTTCCGCCCCGTGTGGTCAAGGACGGACCCGGACCGGGAACGCCCGGCCCGCCGCCCCCGGAGGGGCCCGGACGCGTCCTGTCCCCGGAGACCGCGGAGCGGCTGGTCGCCATCCTCGAGCGCTCGGTGGAGGAGGGCACGGGTACCGAGGCCGGGATTCCGGGATATGCCA
>VGJG01000307.1 GCA_016867615.1 Candidatus Aminicenantota bacterium
GCCTTGAGAAAAGCCTCGGACGAACCGCCCGGCCCCGACGGAAAGAGGCGCTGGCATTACGCCTACGGCGGGGATTTCGACGACGCGCCCAACGACGGGAATTTCTGCTGCAACGGCCTCGTTCTCCCCGACCGCCAGGTCACGCCCAAGCTCCTCGAAGTCAAAAAGGTCTATCAACCCGTGTCCTTCATCCCCGTCGACCTTGAGAGGGGAACGATCCGAGTCCGGAACAAATTCGCCTTCCTCAACCTGGATGGCTTCGACGGCGCCTGGAGCCTGTCCGAGGACGGCCGCGCCTTCGCGGAGGGCTCCTTCGGCCCCCTGGACGTCAGGCCCGGCGGCTCGGCCGTCGTGCGCCTCCCCCTGAAGCCGTTCCCCAAAAAAACCGGCGCCGAATATTTCCTCCGGGTGAGTTTCCGCGAGCGCGCCAAAACCTCTTACGCGGGGGCGGGCCATGAAGTCGCCTGGGAGCAGATGGCCGTACCGGGCGCTCCACCGACCGAGCGGAAGCCCGCTCCCGCGCCCGCGGCCGGGCGGCCGTCCCTCGTCCTGGCCGAAGACGGGAATCTGGTCGAGGTGACGGGCGGGGATTTCAAGGCGGTGTTCAGCCGGACGGCCGGCACCCTTCTTTCGCTCGACTACGGTCCGCTGCGGGTCATCGCTCCGGCCGAAGACGCGGCCAACGGCCCCCGGCTCAACATCTTCCGCGCCCCCGCGGACAACGACATCTGGATGGCCAAGCCGTGGGCGGATTCGGGCCTCAGCCGGCTCCGCCGGACCGTCCGCTCCTTCGAAATCCGGCGCATCGACGAGCGCACGGTCCGGGTAGAGACGGTCGTGGACCACATCGGATT
This sequence comes from Candidatus Aminicenantota bacterium, assembly GCA_016867615.1. Classification (GTDB taxonomy): domain Bacteria; phylum Acidobacteriota; class Aminicenantia; order Aminicenantales; family JAFGAV01; genus JAFGAV01. The sequence continues at coordinate 855 of VGJG01000307.1, forward strand.
CAAGGGACGGGGCCTGCGCCACGCCTGCGATTGGACGATCGGCGGCGACGGGAGCCTCCTCCTGGAGAACGTCTTCAGCCCCATCGGCAGCCTCCCCCCGCTCTACAAGCTCGGCCTCATCCTGACGGTCTCAGCGGAGATGGAACACATGACCTGGTTCGGCCGCGGGCCCGGGGAGAGCTATCCCGACCGCAAATCAAGCTGCGACGTCGGCCTGTGGAGCGGCCTCGTAGCGGATCAATTCACGGAGTATGTCCGCCCCCAGGAAAACGGAAACAAGGAGGACGTGCGGTGGGCGGCCCTGACCGACGGCCGGGGAGCCGGCCTGATGGTCGTCGGGCTGGACAGGTTGTCGGTCACGGCCTCGCATTTCACGGCCGAGGACCTCGACGGCAGCCGGCACAAGAACCGTCAGCCGCGGCGCTTCTCCAGGCTCGTCCCCCGGCCGGACATCGTCCTCTGCCTGGACCAGGCTCAAATGGGATTGGGCGGAGCGAGCTGCGGTCCGCCGCCGCTGGATGGATACACGCTGTCGCTCTCCGGTCCCCGGAGCTTTCGCCTCATCCTTCTTCCGGCCGGCGCGGAGCACGGCGACCTGAGCGAGATCGCGAGGGAATTAAGGAGCCGTTGACTGCGGGATTTTTGACCGGCGCTCGCTGCGCCACAGGAGCCAGGAGAAGAGCAGGCCCGTCAGTCCCAGGGCGGTCAGAAGCCACATCCCGGGACCGTAGCCGGCGGGATGGGCGGCTGAGGCCTGAAAAGCATCGTTCAGCCGGCCCAGCCCCCAGGCCGTGGAGGCCCAGCCGACCTGCTGGCAGAAGGTCATCAGGGCGAAAGCCGTTCCCAAGCGTTTTTCATCCACCAGGTAGGCCACGGTCGGCCACATGACCGCCGGAACGAGGGAAAAAGCGACGCCCAGCATGGCCACGGGCACGTGGACCGGCAGGGCGGTCTGGGTCATGACGAGAAAACCGGCGAGAAGGAGCCCGGTGCCGGCGGCCATGAGTTGGGCCCGCCGGCCGACCTTGTCGGCCAGCAGCCCGAAAAGCGGCGTGGCAACCAGCGCCGTGAGCGGCAGGAGTCCGTTGAGAAAGGCCGCCGTCTCGGGAGACACGCCCCGGGCATGCTGGAAATAGATGTTGGCGAACCTGCGGAAGGGAAAAACGACGGAATAAAAGGTCACGCACAGGCCCACCACCCACCAGTAGCGGGCGCCGAACCGCAGCAGGTCGGAAAAAACGAGCTTGTCGGCCGCACCGGCACGGCCGAGCGTGAAGCGGCGCTCCGAGCGGCGCTCGAAGAGGGCGTAGGCCACGGCGGCGATGATGCACAACGACCCCACGGCCGCAGCCAGGATGAGCGGCGGCCGCCAGGATGAGAACAGGCCCCCGGCCCAGTTGCGGGAGTTGTCGGCGGCCACGGAGCCGAACCGGGCGATGGTCAGGTTCAGGCCCATGGCGAAGGCCAGCTCCTTGCCCTTGAACCATTTGGCCAGGGCGCAGGTGATGGCCACGATGAGAGGCTCGGCCCCCAGCCCCAGCAGGAAGCGGCCCTCCGCCATGCCCCAGTATCCGCCGGGCGCCAGGGCGATGAGGACGCCGCCCTGGGCGGCGATGACGCCGAAAAGAACCATGGCTTTCCGCGTCCCGGCGCGGTCGATGATGACGCCGCCGATCAGCAGAATGATCAGGGCGGCGATGTTGTAAAACGAGTCCAGCAGTCCGATCTGGGACTGGCTGAAGTGCAACTGGCTCTCCAGCAGGGGGCCGACGGGGTTGAGGGCGTCGAAGATATAATAGTTGCCGAACATGGCCCAGCTGATGATGGCCAGGACCAGCCAGCGATGGACCCTCGGAGGCGGCGGAAGCTCGTGCCCGACAGCATAGGCCTTCATGACCGTCCTCCGCCCCGGGCGTGGAGCGCCCCACTCAGCCGGCCGGGCGCAAGCCGGGCGCGACCCCATGGGGACGGAGCTTTCCGGCCGTCTCTTCTGGTCATCCCGAGCAAAATATGATAATCATTACAACCGTGTCAAGGACCGATCCCCGTCATCCCGCCCGGCGAAAAAGCAGCCGCCGCTGCCTTCGGCGGGCAAGGAGGGCTTCATGCTCAAGCGAAACCGCCCGGGCCGCATCAAACCCGGCTTGATTCTCCTCTCCGGATTCCTGATCCTCGCGGCCGCGGTGCGCATTTTTTTCTATTTCAAGCACGACCGGGACAAGTTGAGCGTCGTAACCGTCGAGTACACGGAAAAGCTCCTGGGCCTCAAGTTCGAGCACAAGGAGCGCGCCCAGATGCTCCGGGACCTGGACAGGAACAAGAGGCGCTACGACCAGATCCGCAAGATCCCCCTCCCGAATTCCGTGCCGCCGGCCCTGCATTTCACCCCCCTGCCCGCAGCCCCCCCCGCGCCTCAAGCCCGCAAGCGGACCTGGGCCCCGCCCCGGACCGCCGTCGTCCTCCCTGAAGACCCGACGGATCTGGCGTT
>VGJG01000308.1 GCA_016867615.1 Candidatus Aminicenantota bacterium
GCCCCGGCCGCGGCCAGGACAAAGGCGGCCGCTCCGGGAAACAGTCCGCGCTCGGGAACGTAGTATTTGGAGGTGATCCGGCCGTAGAGGATATTGTACGGGGGGGCGGCCAGGTAGCTGGTCAATCGGGCGCCGCCGATGCCGCGGTCCAGGCCGCGGTCCGACCTGACCCGGTCATAGCGATGGATGAAGGGACCGAGACAGACGGCGGCCAGCAGGACGAAAACGGACATCTGAGCCCAGAAGCGAGGCTCCCTCACCCTGCCCCGGACGAAAGCCATGACCAGCAGGAACAGCCCGGCCATGACGACGAGGTAGAGGGCGTAGTATCCGTTGGCCAGCGACTGGAGGATGAAGAACAGCGAAAAGAAGAGGATGTCTTTCCACCGGCGGCTTTCAAAAAAGCGAAGGAGGAACAGAAAAGCCAGGGGGATCCCCCCGGCGGTTATGACCTGAAGATGAAAAAGGTGAAACAACATGAACGGCGAGAAGGCGAAAAGGAACCCGGCCGCGACCGAGCCGAGAAAGTGCCCCGTCAGCTTGCGGGCCAGGAGAAACATCCCGAAGGCGGAAGTCAGAAAACTCAGGAGGAGCACGAAATTGTAGGCCAGGATCGGGTTGCCGGACAGGATCTGGACCGGAAGGGCCGCGAGCGCCTGGGGGAACAGATGCTCGGAGTAGGCCAGGACGTCGCGCTGGGGATGGAAGATGTTCGCCTCGAACCAGCCCCCCAGATCCAGCCGGGTCGTCTGCCTGTTGTTCCAGGCCAGGATCCAGGCGTTGAGCAGGGGATCCCCATGGTCTCGGACATGCGTGCCCAGATGCAGGACGAGAGGGTAGGTCATGAGCAGCGTCAGGATGGCGAAGAGCCCGAGGGCCAGGAGGGATTGGCGCCGGGGAGTGAAGGCCTGCATCAACGCCTGCTCATACGCGTCCGGGACGCGCTCCATGCCCCCCCGCAGCCCGCCGGGGATTCGAGGGGGATATCGGGGAGCGGCGACCTGTTTTTCTTTGTGATTTCATCCCGAACCTTTATAATGAAATCGCGCGCTCTTGTAAAGGCGATCGCGCATCGAGCGAAATTCCGATTCCGCACGTTCCTCGATCCGGCCTGAAGAGCCGGGATGTCACACGAATAGGAGGTCGGGATATGGCGTTCTGGGTAAGAGCTTTCCTCAGTCCGAGCCTTCTGGCGGCGGCCCTTGTCCTTTCCCCCGTACTGGCCTCCGACGTCCGGGCGCCCTCCGGTGAGGCCTCGGTCTTCGGCGGGCTGTCCTGGAGGTCGATCGGTCCGGCGGTCATGGGAGGGCGGACGGTGGACATCGAGGCCGATGAAAAACAGCCCTGGATCCTCTACGCGGCCGTCGGCCCCAGCGGCGTTTGGCGTTCAACGAACAACGGGATCACTTGGGAGAGCATCTTCGGCCGCGAAGCCACGGTGTCCGTAGGCGACCTGGCGCTCGACCCCTCGAACCCGGACACGATCTGGGTGGGCACGGGCGAAGCCACCTGCCGAAACAGCGTCACCATCGGCGACGGAATCTACAAGTCGACGGACGGGGGGAAAACCTGGGTCCAAAGAGGGCTCGGGGAAACGCGGCACATCAGCCGGGTCGTCGTCGACCGCGACCACCCGGGGACGGTCTTCGTCGCCGCCATGGGGCATCTCTGGGGTCCCAACGAGGAAAGAGGAGTTTTCAAGACGACGGACGGCGGACTCACCTGGCGGCGCGTCCTGTTCATCGGCCCCGATGTCGGAGCGGCGGACCTCGTCCAGGACCCCAGCGACGGCGACATCCTCTACGCCGCGGCCTACGAACACCGGCGGCTGCCCTACCGCTATATCGGCGGCGGACGGGGAAGCGGCCTGTACAAATCCACGGACCGCGGGGAGACATGGCGCAAGCTGACCAAGGACCTGCCCGGCGGCGTCCTGGGCCGCATCGGGATCGGCGTCTCCAGGAGCAAGCCCGAGGTCGTCTATGCCCTCATCGAACATGCCGAAGCGGGCCTGTGGCGCTCGGAGGACAGGGGAGAGAGCTGGGAGCGCCGGGCCGATGCGAGGACCTATTACCGGGTCAATACCCGGCCTTTCTATTACAGCCATATCCACGTGGACCCCTCGGACGACATGCGCGTTTACGTCCTCTCGACCTCGGGCCATGTCTCCTCCGACGGGGGACGCACCTTCCGGACGTTCACTACGGGCACGCATTCCGACCACCATGCCCTGTGGATCGACCCCCGCAACCCCGGTCACCTCGTTTTGGGCAACGACGGGGGGATCGACATCACCTACGACGGGGGGAAAAACTGGCTTCCCGTCCAATCCATTCCCGCGGCCGAAGTGTACAACATCGGAGTGGACCTCCGTGATCCGTACTGGGTCTATTGCGGGCTGCAGGACAACCACGTCTGGGGCGCCCCGAGCGCTGTGACGGAGACTTCGGGCATCCAGAATTCCGACTGGATCCTCCTCGGCGGGGGGGACGGTTTCTATGCCCAGCCCGACCCGTCCGACCCGCTCACGGTCTACGCCAATTCCCAGGGCAACTCCCTGTTCCGCTTCGACGGGCGCATCGCCCGGTCGAAGATGATCCGGCCGCTGGCCGGAGCGGGCGAGTCCGAGCTGCGGTTCAACTGGAATGCCCCCATCCACATCTCCCCCCACGACCCCCGGGTCGTCTACACCGCGGGCAACCGATTGTTCGTCACCCGGGACGGGGGAATGTCCTGGACGGCCCTCAGCCCGGACTTGACGACCAACGACCCGCACAAGACCAAGGACACCTTCGGACCGATCAGCCGCGAGAATTCCGGCGCGGAGACCCACTGCACGATCACCACCGTCTGCGAATCGCCCGTCCGTGCGGGCGTCATCTGGTGCGGAACGGACGACGGCCTCGTTCATGTGACGCGCGACGGGGGCGGAACGTGGGACAATGTCACGGCAGGAATCCCGGGACTGCCGCCCCACACCTGGTGCTCGCGCATCGAAGCCTCTCCCTTCCAGGCGGGCACGGCTTTCGCCTCCTTCGACGGCCACCGGACGGATGATTACGGCACCTACCTGTTCAAGACGGACGACACCGGCCGGACCTGGACCCCGATCAAGGGCGACCTTCCCTTCGGCTGGGTGCACGTCGTCCGGGCCGACCGGCGCAACCCCGACCTGCTGTTCGTCGGCACGGAATTCGGGGTGTTCGCTTCGCTCGACGGGGGGAAGAAGTGGTTCTCCCTGAGGAACAACCTGCCGACCGTGGCCGTTCATGACCTGATCGTCCATCCTACGGCCAACGACCTCATCATCGGCACGCACGGCTGGGGCATTTGGATCTTGG
>VGJG01000309.1 GCA_016867615.1 Candidatus Aminicenantota bacterium
GGGAAAACGGGGGATGCGGGACGCCCGGCTGCCGCGGGCTGCCGAGCCGTGAGAAGCGGGACCTCTCCGAGGACGAGCAGGCGGCCTACTGGGGGGCGACGGCCAAGACCTGCCCCTTCTGCGGCGAGACGATCGCCATGGCCGCCGTCCTCTGCCGGTTCTGCAAGTCGAACCTCGAGACCAAAGCCCCGCAGACCCTGGAGGACGTCAAGCAAAGCCGCGCCGCCCTGCGGGAGGAGTCCGTCCCGGAGAAGAAGGGCGCCGTCTGGATCTTCGCCCTGGGGCTGCTCGGGTTCCCGGCGCCCCTGGTCCTGCTCATCGGCGGGCTGTGGTACAGGAACAACGCCGCGGTGCTCAAGGAGAAGGCCCCGGTCCACGGGCTCCTGGCCCAGGTCGGGCTGGGCGTCGCGGCGGCTTACGTGCTGCTCCTCGTCGGGGCCGTCGCTTTCGGCTAGGGGAGAGAGGGGCCGCGGAGAAAGGACCATGAACTTGCGTTTGCGTCGCCTGGAGAACGATTTCCGGGAGCTGACGGACTTCCTGCGGGATCATCCCTTCATCAGCCTGCTGAAGACCGAGGGAGACCCGCCGGAAAAATATCACGTCGCCTACCGGGTCAGGAGCGCTGATAGAAAGGGCGGCGAAGTCGCGGTCAAGGACCGGCACACGGCCGAGATCGTCCTGACTCTGGACTATCCCTCCCAGGAGCCCATCTGCCGGATGCTGACTCCGGTCTTCCACCCGAACATCGACCCCCATCTCATCTGCATCACCGACCGTTGGGCGGCCGGCGAATCCCTGACCGACGTCGTGGTCCGCATCGGCCGGATGCTGGCCTACCAGACGTACAACATCAAGAGTCCCCGCAACGGTGAAGCGGCCCAGTGGGCGGCCGAGAACCTTCAGCGCTTTCCCCTGGACGACGCGGACCTGGCGCGCGAAAAACAGAGCGCCGCGCCCGGGGTCGACCCGCCTCCCGTGAGGACGGCGAAGCCGGCCCCGGCGGAGAGCTCGGGCTCCCCCCCGACTCGGGCCGCGGCCGTCCCGCCCAAACAGCCTGAAGCCGCGGCTGCTCCCGCTGCTCCGCCTAAGGCGGCGCCGGCCGTCCCGCTCGCCGTGCCGCAAGTTTCGCGCGGCCTGCATCCCTCCTCATCCCCGGCGGCCGGGCCCGTACCCTGCGCCAACTGCAAAACGCCTACGGCGGCCGCGGCCATGCTGGAATGCCGGAGCGGACACAGGATCTGCGGGGAGTGCGCGGTCGCCTGCCGGGTGTGCGGGGCGGTGATGTGCGTCCTGTGCGACCTCTCCCGCTGTTCGGTCTGCCGGGGCGTCGTCTGTCCCTCCTGCCAGGCCTTCTGCCATTTTCATCGCCAGGCTGTTTGTCGCGACCACATCGTCGCCTGCGGGGAATGCGGGATCCAGGGCTGCGACCGGTGCCTGTTCCTCTGCTCGGGATGCGGACGGCACTACTGCCGCGCGCATTTCGACCAGGGCCGGAACCTGTGCGCCGCCTGCAAAGAAACGGACATGCCCGAGAAGCCGACCTGCCCCTACTGCCGCCGTCAGCTCTCCAGACGGGGCGGGACATTCTGCCCGTCCTGCGGACAGAGACTTTAAGCCGGCGCGTTGCGTCCCGAAGGGTCGGCAATCGGTTATAATACTTTAAGGAGGAGAGGCCATGGCCCTCTTGGAAAAACTCGGCATCTTTTACCTCGGCAGGGAGTACGACCTGGCCAAGCAGAAAGCCAAGGACGACCCGGTCATGTACGACGCCAAGGACCTGGTGACGCACGCCGTGTGCGTGGGCATGACCGGCAGCGGGAAAACGGGCTTGTGCCTCTCGCTCCTTGAGGAGGCGGCCATCGACCGCATCCCGGCCATCCTGATCGACCCCAAGGGCGACCTGGGGAATCTGCTCCTGACGTTCCCCGGCCTGCGTCCCGAGGATTTTCTGCCCTGGGTGGACCCCGACGAGGCGGCCCGCAAGGGAATGTCGGTCGAGGACTTCGCCGCGCAGCAGGCGGAGACCTGGCGCCGGGGCCTCGAGGAATGGGGCATGGACGGCTCGCGCATCGCCCTCCTCCGCCAGTCGGCGGATTTCGCGATCTTCACCCCGGGGAGCTCAGCCGGACTGCCCGTCTCCGTTCTGCGCTCGTTCGCCGCCCCGCCCGCCGCCCTCCTCGAGGACGAGGACTTCCGGCGGGACCGGGTCTCGGCCACGGTCTCCGGGCTCCTGGGCCTGATGGGCATGGCCGCCGACCCGCTCCAGAGCCGGGAACACATCCTCGTCTCCAGCATCCTCGACCGGAGCTGGGCCGAGGGCCGGGACCTCGACCTGGCCGGGCTGATCGAGCTCATCCAGTCCCCGCCCATGAAGAAAGTCGGGGTCTTCGAGCTGGAGTCCTTTTTCCCCTCGGCCGACAGGAAAAAGCTGGCCCTTCGTCTCAACAGCCTCCTGGCCGCCCCCGGTTTTCAATCCTGGCTCGAGGGAGAGCCGATGGACATCGGCTCCCTTCTGCATTCGCCCTCCGGAAAACCGAGGCTGAACATCTTTTCGATCGCCCATCTCTCGGAGGCGGAGTGCATGTTCTTCGTGACGCTCCTGCTCAACGAAGTCCTGGGCTGGGTCCGGACCCAGCCGGGGACCACCAGCCTGCGGGCCCTTCTCTACATGGACGAGATCTTCGGCTTTTTCCCTCCCGTGAGCGAGCCGTCCTCGAAGCGGCCCCTCCTGACGCTGCTCAAGCAGGCCCGGGCCTACGGCTTGGGAGTCGTGCTCTCCACGCAGAACCCCGTGGACCTGGACTACAAAGGGTTGGCCAACGCCGGAACCTGGTTCATAGGCCGTCTCCAGACCGAGAACGACAAGAACCGCCTTCTGGAGGGATTGTCCGGAGTGGGGCAGGGAATGGACATGAAGAAGATATCGGCGCTCATCTCCGGCCTGGGGAAGCGCGTCTTCCTGCTGCACAACGTCCATGATCGCGGGCCGACTGTCTTTCAGACGCGCTGGGCCCTGTCCTATCTGCGCGGACCCCTGACCCGGAACCAGATCAAGACGCTCTCCGACCCCCTTCGGGAAGCGACGGCGGCGACGAGGGAGACGAAGAGGCCGGCGGTCGCACCGGCCTCGACGGCCGCCGAGGAGAGGGGAGCGACCTCGGTCGCCCCCTCGCCGCCCCCGGGAGTGGACCAGCGTTTCCTGCCACCCAAGAAACGGCCCTCCTCGACTGCCCAGCTGGTCTATCATCCCGCCGCGGCCGCCTGGGCCCGGGTCTCGATCGTGGACAACAAGCTCGGCTTGTCCCAGGCGGAATCGCCGGGGCGCTTCCTCGAGCT
>VGJG01000310.1 GCA_016867615.1 Candidatus Aminicenantota bacterium
GTTCCGGTCTCGACTCCGGGGTAGTAGGACGAGCCGCTGTAGGTCAGGTTGAACCCCTGGGCGGCGAGATGGCGCCGCACGGCCTCCGCCGGGCGGCCGAGGAGGTCGGGCATGACGAATTTCTCCTCGAGCTCCCCCTGGCTGACGAGCATGTCCACGGGCGTGTCCCTCTGGACCGTGGCTTCGGCCGGCGGGTCCTGGGTGATGATGCGGCCCGCGGGATAGCGGGACGAATGGAGGAAGGAGACGCTGCCCCTGATCAGCCCGGCTTCCCGGAGGAGGGCCGGGGAGGCCTCCAGACTGCGGTTGACGAGGCGGGGGACGACGACCTGCTCGCTTCCCCGGCTGAGGACGACGCGGACGGGGCGCATGGCCTTGAGTTTCGCCCCCGCCGGCGGGCTCTGGGAGAGGATGGCCCCCCTGGGCCATTGGCTGTCGAACCGCTGGCTCAGGAGCGAGATGGAGATCCTTTTCCGGCCCAGCTCCTCCCGGGCCTCGGCGTAGGTCTTGCCCACGACGTCCGGGACGATGATCGACTCCCCCCTGAGGAACAGGGCCGAGGCCGCGAGTGCGCACACAAAAAAAACGTTCAGGAAGAGCAGGGGATAGAGGATGCCCCTGTACAATTTATCGTTGTCCATGGCGCGTATTATCAAATATTTTGTACCACAGTTTCCCAACCAAGTAAACGCCGGGCCCGTTGCCCCTAGGCCGGATATCCGTTCCCGCAGTCGGATAATTGCCCTCAAAACGATCGTTCGTCTATAATGCCCCTGCTGGAGGACGAAATGGCCGATAAACCTTATTCCGATTTCCGCAGCGACACCGTGACCAGGCCGACGCCCGAGATGCGCCGGGCCATGGCCGAGGCCGAGGTCGGGGACGACGTCCTGGGCGACGACCCGACCGTTCAGCGGCTCGAGGACCTGGCCGCCCGGACGATGGGCAAGGAAGCGGGGCTGTTCATGCCCTCGGGGACGATGGGCAATTCCGTGGCCGTCAAGGCCTGGACGCGGGAGCTCGAGGAGGTCATCGTCGAGGCGCGGGCTCATATCTACAACATGGAATCGACGAGCATGACCTTCGTCTCCCGGGTGACCCCCCGGCCCCTGGCCTCGAAGAGGGGGGCGATGGACCCCGAGGAGGTCGAGCGGAACGTCCGCCAGGCCGCGGTCCACACGCCCCGCACTTCGCTCGTCTGCCTGGAGAACACGCACAACAACTGCTCGGGCACGGTCCTGCCGCTCGATAACATGAAGGCCGTCCGGGCCGTGGCCGACCGCCACGGACTCCGGGTCCATCTCGACGGCGCCCGGATCTTCAACGCCTCGACGGCCTCGGGCGTGCCGGTCAAGGACTACGCCGCCCAGGCGGACTCGGTCATGTTCTGCCTGTCCAAGGCGCTGTCCGCGCCCGTGGGCTCAATGCTCGTCGGGCCCCGGGATTTCATCGACTACAGCCGCCGCCTCCGCAAGATGCTGGGCGGCGGGATGCGCCAGGTCGGAGTGCTCGCCGCGGCGGGCCTCATCGCCCTGAGGGACATGACCGGGCGGCTGGGAGACGACCACCGCCGGGCCCGAGCGCTGGCCGAAGCCATCGCCCCGCTTCCCGGCGTCACGCTCGACCCGAGCGATGTCGAGACCAACATCGTTCTCTTCACCTTCAAGCACCCGCGGCTCGGCGCCGCCGACCTCATCAGGGAGCTCAAGGACCGGGGCGTCTGGGCTTTGGCCGTCCTGGGCGGCGTGCGCCTCGTGACCCACAAGGACGTGGACGACGCCGACGTAGCTCGGGCCGCGGCGGCCTTCAAGGAGATCCTCGCCTAGCTCTCCTTTTCGCGCAACGCTGGGGCGTTCCAAGGGAGTATGCCCCTTTGGTCGCAGCGCGGGATCAGTCCGCCAGGTTGTCCGCCGTGAGCTGGGCCAGGTCGAAGACCTTGACGTCCTCGCGGCCCTTGTCCTTGAGCCCGTCGCGGAGCATGGTCTGGCAGAAGGGGCAGGAGACCGCGGCCGCGGCGGCGCCCGAGCGGAGGATCTCGTCGGTCCGGAGGTGATTGATCCTCCGGCCGAGCTTTTCCTCGGTCCACATCAGTCCGCCTCCCGCGCCGCAGCAAAAGCTGTGCTTCTTGTTTTCTTTGAGCTCGACGAGCCCCGCCTTCCCGGCCAGGGCGGCCAGGATGCTCCGCGGCTCCTTGACCAGGCCGTTGTGCCGTCCCAGGTAGCAGGAATCGTGGTAGGCGACACGCGCGCCGTCCAGGGGCTTGACGCGGAGCCGCTTCTCCTTGAGAAGCTTCGCCAGGAGCGCGACGTAATGGACGACCCGGAGGTCCTTGAGGCCGGACTTCTCTTCTTCCGAGAGGCCGGACAGGACGCCGCCCAGGGCAGGGTATTCGTGTTTCAGGGCGTTGAACCCGTGGGGGCAGATCGTCAGGATGTTCCTCACCCCGTATTTGTGGAACAGGGAGATGTTCTCGGCGGCCAGGGTCTGGAAGAGGTATTCCTGGCCCAGGCGGCGGGCCGAGTCGCCGCAGCACTTCTCCTCCGCGCCCAGGGTTCCGAACCGGACCCCGGCTTTCTTGAGGAGCGCGGCCACGGCCCGGGCGCTCTTCCGGTTTTCCTCGTCGAAGGCTCCCGCGCAGCCGACGAAAAGAAGATAGTCCGCGTCGGGGACGTCCTTGATGTGCGGGACGTCGAGGCCCTCGGCCCATTCGCCCCGCTTGGCGAACCCGATGCCCCAGGGGTTGCCGTTCGTCTCCAGGTTCCGGAAGAAGGGGTTGAGCTCGGCCGGAAAGCGGCTTTTCATGAGCACCTCGGACTGCCGCACCGAGACGATCTTGGAGATGTGCTCGATCTCCACGGGGCAGACGTGCTGGCAGGCGCCGCAGGTCGTGCAGGTCCAGATCTCGCCCTCGGTGTGCACCTCGGGCAGGAGGTCGGGCAGGTCGTCCCGCCTGCGGGCGATGACCCGCCCGGCGTTCTCCAGGAGGTGTTTCTCCAGGTTGCAGAGGATCATCTTGGGCGAGAGCGGCTTCTCGCTGCGGAAAGCCGGGCAGACGTCCTGGCAGCGGCCGCATTCCATGCAGGCGAAGGCGTCCAGCCGGTCCTTCCAGGTCGTGTCCGTCGCCTTCTCCGCGCCGAAGACCTCCTCCTTCTCGATGTCCACGGGCGCCAGCGACCCGCCCGGGGCGTGCGTCCGGACGAAGAGGTTCACCGGACCGGTGAACATGTGGAAGTACTTGGAGTGGGGCACGTAGGAGATGAAGGCGAAGACGGCCAGGATGTGGGCCCACCAGGAAATCTTGAGCTGCCCGGCGACGGCCTCGTGACTCATCCCCGA
>VGJG01000311.1 GCA_016867615.1 Candidatus Aminicenantota bacterium
CGGCCGGCGGCGCCTCGGCCTGGGTGTTCATGCCCGGCCTGGAGTACCGGGCGTCGGACGTCTTCGTCCTGCGGGCCGGAGCGTTCTGGGTCGCGGGCGACGAAGAGGGGACGAAGTTCGGCCCGTTCAAGAAGGACAAGCTCGTCTATGCGGCCTTCAAGCTGGTGTTTTAAGCCCCACGCGCGGCCGGTCGGCTGAATCTTGAATCCGGCCGCCGCCGTGCCTGAGCCTTCGGCCGTGAAGAGGCCCCGGCCTGATTTTTTCTTGAAAGCGTCCTGAAAATAGTGAAAGATGATACCGTTCCTTTAATACACCGACTCCTGGAGGAAACATGAAACGCGTCGCCCGGATCGGAACCGCCGTCTTTCTTCTTCTGCCCCTGCTCATTCTGGCTCAGGACAAGCAGGACAAGACCGGGGCGAAGGACCCCCTCGACCCGTCCGTGTTCAGCGGCCTGAAATGGCGAAACATCGGCCCGGCCTTCTGCAGCGGCCGCATCGCCGACTTCGCCGTCAACCCCGCCAATCCGAGCGAGTACTACACGGCCGTAGCCAGCGGGCACATCTGGAAGACGGTGAACTCCGGGACGACCTTTGAGCCGGTCTTCGACTCCTACGGCGCCTACGCCATCGGCTGCCTGGCCCTCGACCCCAACAATCCCCACGTCGTCTGGGCCGGGACGGGTGAGAACAACCACCAGCGCGCCCTGGGCTACGGGGACGGCGTGTACAAGACCGAAGACGGCGGCAAGAGCTGGAAGAACATGGGGCTCAAGAATTCCCGCCAGGTGGGCCGCATCGTCGTCGACCCGCGCGACTCCGACGTCGTCTTCGTCGCCGCCGAGGGCTCGGTCTGGGGCCCGGGCGGCGAACGGGGCTTGTACAAGACCGTCGACGGCGGACGGACCTGGAGACGCGTCCTCCACATCAGCGACGACACGGGCGTCAACAACCTGGTCTTCGACCCCCGCGACCCCGACCGGATGTACGCCACCTCCGAGCAGCGGCGCCGTCACGTCCACACCAAGATCGGCGGCGGCCCCGAGTCGGCCGTCTACAAATCCACGGACGGGGGCGAGTCCTGGCAGAAAGCCGTGAGCGGCCTGCCGACGGTCGACATCGGGGGCATGGGGCTGGACATCTCGCCGGCGAATCCCGACGTGCTGTACCTGATCGTCGAGGCGGCCGAGGGGAAAAGCGGTTTTTACCGCTCCCGCAACCGGGCCGCGGCCTGGGAGAGGATGAGCGACCACGCCTCCTCCGGCCAGTATTACAACGAGATCTTCTGCGACCCGCGGGACGTCGATAAGGTCTATTCCGTGGAGACCGTCTCCCACGTCACCGAGGATGCCGGGCGCACCTGGCGTCCCGTGGGCAACGACAACCGCCACGTGGACGACCACGCCCTGTGGATCGACCCGGCCGACACCGCCCATGTCCTCATCGGCGGCGACGGCGGCATCTACGAGACGTTCGACGGCGGGAAGACTTGGGACTTCAAGGAAAACCTGCCCGTCACCCAGTTCTACCGCGTCTTCGCCGACAACCGCCTGCCCTTCTACCACGTCTACGGCGGCACCCAGGACAACAACTCCCTGGGCGCGCCGTCGCGCACGATCTCCGCGGACGGCATCGTCAACGATGACTGGGTGGTGACCAACGGCGGCGACGGGTTCTGGTCGGCCGTCGACCCCTCGAACCCGGACATCGTCTACGCCGAGTCCCAGTACGGGGGCATGGTCCGCTACGACCTCAAGAGCGGCGAGGCGCTCTCGATCCGGCCCGAGCCCGGCCCGGGGGAGAAGACCTTCCGCTGGAACTGGGACACGCCGCTCATCCAGAGCCGCCACAACCCCGGCCGTTTGTACTGCGCCGCGGAACGGGTGTTCCGCAGCGACGACCGCGGCGAGAGCTGGACGGCCGTCTCCGGCGACCTGACCGCCGGGATCGACCGCAACACCTGGCCGGTCATGGGCAAGTTCTGGAGCGTGGACGCCGTGGCCAAGGACCTCTCGACCTCGCTCTTCGGGACGATCGTCTCCCTCGCGGAATCTCCGCTCGACGAGAACCTCCTCTACGCCGGGACGGACGACGGCCTCATCCAGGTCACCGAGGACGGCGGCCGGAGCTGGCGCAAGGTCTCCGGCTTCCCCGGCGTCCCGGAGCACACCTACGTCAGCGACATCCTGCCCTCCCGCTTCGAGTCCGGCGTCGTGTACGCCTCCTTCAACAACACCCTGCGCGACGACTTCAAGCCCTACATCCTCAAGAGCGCCGACCGGGGGCGGACCTGGACGCCGGTCGCCTCGGGCCTGCCGGCCGAGGGCGCGGTTCATTCCCTGGAGCAGGACTTCGTCAAGGCCGACCTCCTGTTCGCCGGGACCGAATTCAGCTTCTTCTTCAGCCCGGACGGCGGCCGGAAATGGGTCAAGCTCGCCTCGGGCCTGCCGCCCATCCCCGTGCGGGACATCGCCCTCCAGGAGCGCGAGTCGGACATCGTCATCGCCACCTTCGGACGGGGCCTCTATATCCTCGACGATTATTCGTCCCTGAGAGCGGCCGGCCCGGGCCTGCTCGCCTCCGAGGCCCATCTCTTTCCCGTCCGCGACGCCCTGATGTACGTCCTCTCCGGAGCCCGCTACGGCCAGGGGACGAACTATTTCAAGGCCCCCAACCCCGAGTTCGGCGCCTGCTTCACTTTTTACCTCAAGGACGTTCCCAAGACTCTCCTCGAGCTGCGCAAGGAAAGGGAGAAACCGCTGTTCAAGGACGGCAAACCGATCCCTCAGCCGACCGACGAGGAGCTTCTCGCCGAGCGGCGCGAGGTCGCGCCCTATCTGGTCTTCACCGTCACCGATGAGGAGGGCCGCGAGGTCCGGCGCCTGACCCGCGCGGCCGCGCGGGGCATCCAGCGCCTCCACTGGGACCTGCGCGCCCACGACCCGTCGCCGGTCGCGGCCAGGCAGCGGTTCGACCCCCTGGCCGCGGCGCCGTCCGGTACGCTGGCCATGCCCGGGACCTACAATGTCTCCCTGGCCCTCGTGACCCGCGACGGGATCAAGGAGCTGGCCGGACCCGTGGCCTTCAACGCCGTCGCCCTGCGCAACACCACGCTCCCGGCCGCCGACCGCGCCGCGCTCGTCGCCTTTCAGAAAGAGGCGGCCGGCCTGGCCCGCTCGGTCCGGGGCGCATACGATTTCCTCCGAGAGCTCCAGACCCGGGTGACGACCCTCCGTCAGGCCCTGCTCCAGACGCCCGCCGCCCCGCTCTCCCTGCTGCGGCGCGCCGAGGAGATTTCCCTGGCCTTGGAAGAGCTGGGCTATCAATTCCAA
>VGJG01000312.1 GCA_016867615.1 Candidatus Aminicenantota bacterium
AGTGGATGAGGAACGCCTCGTCGAGGACCGCGCCCGTCGCGCTGTTGACGACGCGGCCGAAGACGGCGGTCCTCTCCGGGAACGAGCCTTTGATATTCCTTGCCGGAACGAACAATTTACGGGCGACGGCCAGGGAGTCCGGTCCGCTCAGCCTGAGGACGCCCAGGCCGCCGGATCCGGGCGGCGTGGAAACGGCGATGATCGTGTCCTGGAGACGGGCCTTGTCCATGTGCCCATTTTACCAAAAAGGGCCTAGGACCTGTTCGAGGGCCGATAGTTCCTATCGACGACGAAGATCTTCACTTTCTTGAGAAACCCGTCCCCCAGGCTCTCGCTGGCCAGTCCGGGGAGCTGGTTGATGGTCATGTGGATGATCCGGCGCTCGTAGGGGTTCATCAGGTCCAGCACTTCCTCCCGGCCCGAATTCTTGACCGCGCGTCCGACCTCGTTGGCCAGGTCCTTGAGCTTGTTCTCCTTCCTTTTACGGAAGAACTCGCAATCGACCTGGACCTTCTGGTCGGAGATCTTGTTGAGGACGTGCTGCAAGGCCAGGAGCAGGGCCCCGTCCTTCCAGAGGAGAAGCTGTTTGTCGTTGCCGTTGAAGACCACGTAGAGGTGGTCCGGCTTCTGCCTGACCTGGAATCCGATCTCCAGGGGAAAGACGGGCAGGAGGGCGTTGAGAAAACGCGTGACCGCGCTCTCCTCGGGCGCCTCCTTGGGCCAGGCGCGGATAACGATCTCGCGCCCCTTGATTCCGAAGAGCTTGGTCTTCTCCGTGACGATCTCGTAGTTGAGCTGGGTCCGGGGAAGCTTCAGGACGTGCTCGGCATGGGCGATGGCGTCCTCGAGGTTCTTGCCCTTGAACTCCGGACGTTCATTTTTTTCTTCTGCTGTTTTCACTTGCTTCTCTCTTTTTCCTGGCCTGCAGGCGGTTCATGATGTGCTGCTGGGCGATCTGGAGCACGTTGCTCGTCAGCCAGTACAGCACCAGCCCGCTGGGGAAGCCGAGGAAGAAAAAGGTCATGATCACGGGCATGATGAGCATCATCCGCGCCTGGGTGGGGTCGGCTCCCGTGGGCGTCATCTTCTGGCTGATGAACTGGGTGATGCCCATGAGGATGGGCGTCACGAGGATCGGGTCCTTGACCGACAGGTCCTTGATCCAGAAAACGAAGGGGCTGTGACGGAGCTCGATGGCCGCGCTGAGCAGGCTGAAGATCGCCCAGAACACGGGGAGCTGAATGAGCATGGGCAGGCAGCCTCCGGCCGGGTTGACCCCGTGCTCCTTGTAGAGCTTCATCATCTCCTCGTTCATCTGCCGGCGCATGGCGATGTCCGTCTTGTGCTTCTTGTACTTGGCCCGCAGGGCCTTGATCTTGGGCTGGATCTCCTGCATCTTGGCCATGGACTTGGTGCTGGAATAGGTCAGGGGGAAAAACAGGATCTTGAGCATAATGGTCAGGATGATGATGACCAGGCCCCAGTTGGGCACGACCTTGTGTATGGCGCGGATGACGACGATCAGGATTTCGACGATGCCGCCAAAAAAGCCCGTCTGGATGAGCTTCTTGGTCGTTCCGGCCTGGTCGAGAACCTTGACCCGGTCGATCTCCTTGGGACCGATGTAGGCCGACGCGGCGCCCGAGACGGCCAGGTAGTAGCGGGGGAGGTTGTTCACCAGCTCCTGCTGGAAGACCGCCGCGCCCTGGCCGGTGGGCATGAGGAACAGGGAGGTGAAATACGTCTCCTCGTAAGCGGCCCAGCGGATATAGGGCCGGATGCTCTGGTCCGGCTTGTATTTTTGCTCGCTCATGCGGAAGGCTTTGCCGGCCGAAAAGGCCGCCAGCCCGCGGTTGGATAGGCCCCGCTGGCGCTTGACGGCCAGGGAGGACGGCCCGATCCCCGGGCCCCACAGCACCCGGTAATCCTGTTCGATGCCGTTCTGCCGGAAAGTTATGAATACATCGAAGTCGTAACCGTCGCCGTTGAAGACAAACTTCTTCTCCACGAACAGCCCGCTTTCGTCGGCGTAGGTGAAGGCCAGCTCCTGGCGGCCTCCGGGCCGGATGACGACCGAAGTGACCGAGGGCTTGAACAGGGCGGCGGCGTTGATCTTGTCGTTGAGCATCGCCTCGCCCTGCCTGCGGTTGAAGTCGGCGTCCAGGGCGAAGGGGTAGCGGTTGGAGAGCTTCAGCTCCTCGGGCTCGGAATTCACCATCTCCAGCCACTCGCCGGTCTTCTGCTCCTCCTCGTATTTCTTGAGCTTCCAGCTTTTTAGCACGGCGCCCCGGTTGCTCCATTCGGCGATATACAGGGGCGTTTCGACTTTGACGACCTGCTCCCTCTCCAGGGAAACGGGCTGAACGGGCGCGCCGGGCTGAACGGCAGCCAGGGAAGCGGCCGCCTCTCCCGGGGACGCCTGGGACTCCGTGCGCGTCTCGGGGACGGACGGCTGCGCGGACGTTACCGCCGGCGGGACGCCCCTTTCATAGGCCGGGGGCGGCACGGGTTTGTTCAGGAAGAAAATCCAGTAAACGGCCAGCAGGGCGAAGGACAGGACGATGGCCAGGATCAGGCGTTTTTCCATTTATTCATCCTTTAGGGAACGGGGTCGATTCCTCCCTCGTGGAAGGGATGGCAGCGAGCCAATCGCCGGATGCCCAGCCAGCTGCCCTTGAGGACGCCGTATTTTTCAACGGCCTCGCGGGTGTAGAGGGAGCACGTGGGTTCATACCGGCAGTTTTTTCCGAGAAAAGGGGAGAGGAGCAGCCGGTAGGCGCTTATCAGGAACAGGACCGCGGCCTTCATCGGGGCCGGCGCTCCCTTTTCAGCGACCTGATCGCGCCGAGATATTCCTCCCTCAGGACGGACATGGGCGCTGCGGCGGTCTCCGCCGCGGCGATGGCCACCATGTCCACGGAAAACGGAAGGCATGTCTTGTTCCTTCTGAACAGGTCCCTCATCCGCCTCTTGGCCTTGTTGCGCTTGACAGCGCCGCCCACCTTGCGGCTGGCGACGACTCCCAGCCGGGAGAAGGAAAGCTCATTTTCGCGATATACAAGCGTGAAATACCGGCCTCGGAAACGGATTCCGTTTCTATAAAGAAAACCGAACTCTTGGGTTCGGCGAATCCTCTCTTGAGGACCGAGGGTTTCCCTCATCAAACCGCAAGTCTCTTCCGTCCTTTCTGTCTCCTGCGCTTGAGGACATCCCTGCCGTTCTTGGTTTTCATCCTGACGCGGAAGCCGTGCGTCTTTTTTCGCTTGCGGACATTGGGGCGGAAAGTGGGTTTCATCTGCGACCGTATCCTTTGAGAGGTGTATG
>VGJG01000313.1 GCA_016867615.1 Candidatus Aminicenantota bacterium
CGAACCGGCACTTGGGAAAAAGGGCGCAGCCGTAAAACATCCTCCCCCGGCGTGTCTTCCTCTGCAGAAGGGTGCCGCCGCAGCCGGCCGGGCAGGGGATCCCGGTGTCGACCTTCTCCTTTTTTTTGACGAAATCGCACTTGGGATAATCCGAGCAGGCGACGAAGAGTCCGTACCGGCCCCTTCTCTGGACGAGGTGGCTTCCGCACTGCGGGCATTTCTCCTCCAGGGGAACGACCTCCTTCTTCACCAGGCTCTGCTTGAACTGGCAATCGGGGTAGCCCGAGCAGGCCTTGAAGCGGCCGAAGCGGCCGCTCTTGATCACCAGCGGCTTGCCGCATTCCGGACAGTTTTCCTCGACGGGGATGCCGGTCTTCGTGACCCCCTCGGCCTCCAGGCCCTTGTCCAGGTCGGCTCGCAGGCGGAGATAGTAGGACTTCAGGGATTCCAGCCAGGAATACTCCCCCTCGCTGATGCGGTCGAGCTCCTCCTCCATGCGGGCCGTGAACTGGACGTCCATCAGGTCGGAGAAGTGCTGGCTGAGATAGTCGGTGACGAACAGGCCCAGCTCGGTGGGGATGAACTTGCCCTCTTCCTTGACGACGTAAACCCGGTTCTGGATCGTGGCGATGATGGGCGCGTATGTGCTCGGCCGGCCGATGCCCTTGGCCTCGAGCTCCTTGACCAGCGTTCCCTCGGTGAAGCGGGGGGGAGGCTGAGTGAAGTTCTGCTTGGACTCGAGGTCGAGCAGGGTCAGGGTTTCGCCCTGGACCGCCTTGGGGAGGGTCTTGGCCGCCGGCGCGGCCGGGGCGTTGTCGGCGTTCTCCTCGTCCCGGTCCTCCTCCTCGGCCTTGGCCTTCTCCCTCCTCTGGTCCTCATACAGGGCCAGGAAGCCGGGATGGAGGATGACTTCCCCCTTGGCCGAGAACTGGCAGGCGTCGGCCCGGATGTCGAATTCCGTCTCCTCGACCTGGGCCTCGCTCATCTGGGAGGCGATGAACCGGTTCCAGACCAGACGATAGACGTTCAATTCCTCCCTTTTCAGATAGGGCTTGACGACCTCCGGGGACAGCTCGGGCGAGGTGGGGCGGATGGCCTCGTGGGCGTCCTGGGTTTTTTTCTTGCTCTTGAAAACGCGGGGCGCTTCCGGCAGGAAATCCTGCGACCAGCGCGAGGCGATGTAGCCCCGGGCCCAGCTCACGGCCTCGTCCGAGACGCGGAAGGAATCGGTGCGCATGTAGGTGATCAGCCCCACCAGACCCCGGTCCCCGATCTCCAGGCCTTCGTACAGCCTCTGGGCCAGGAACATCGTCCTCTTGACCGGATAGCGGTGAACACGGAACGCCTCCTGCTGCAGGGAGCTGGTGATGTGCGGCGGCGGCGGCTCCTTTTTTTTCTTGCGGACGATGACCTCGTTCAGGACGAAGGGCGTGTGCCGGAGCCTCTCCACCAGCCCGCCGGCCGTCTCGCCGTCCGGGATCCTGGCCTTCTTCCCGTCGATCTTGACCAGCGCGGCCTTGAAATCGGGGGGACCGGAAGCCCTCAGGCCGGCGGTGATCGACCAGTATTCCTCGGGGACGAAGGCCTTGATCTCCTTCTCCCTGTCGCAGATGATCCTCAGGGCGATCGACTGCACGCGGCCGGCGCTCAACCCCCTCCCGACCTTCTTCCACAGCAGGGGGCTGACCAGATACCCGACCAGACGGTCGAGGATGCGCCGCGTCTGCTGGGCCCGGAATTTTTCGACGTTCAGCTCCAGCTTGTTCTCGAAGGCCTCGACCACCGCCTTGCGGGTGATCTCGTGGAGGAGGACGCGATGGATGTTGGCGTTGGCGTCCTTGAGGAGGTCCCTGAGGTGCCAGCAGATGGCCTCGCCCTCGCGGTCCGGGTCGGCGGCCAGGACGACCTCCTCGCACTCCGCCGCGGTCTTCTTGAGCTCGGTCACGAGCTTGCGCCGGTCGGGGATGACGATGTATTTGGGGGTGAAATCGTTCTCCACGTCGACGCCCAGGGAGCTCTTGGGCAGGTCGCGCACATGCCCCATGGAGGGCCGGACGATGTATTCGTCGCCCAGGTAGCGGTTGATGGTCTTGGCTTTTGCCGGGGACTCGACGATCACGAGAGAGCGGGGCATTTACGGGCTCCTGTAGAAGTATTTTCCGGGCGATTGACGGACCAGGCCCCGGAGCTCCATGTCCAGCAAAACGGCCAGCAGGTCGGGCAGGGGAACCTCCGAACGCGCGGCCAGCTCGTCGATGTGAACCGGACCGCGGACGCCCAGGCAGCCGAGCACTTTTTTCTCCTCGCCGCTCCGGGCGGCCTCCCCGGCCCCTTCCCCGAGACCCGCTTCGAGCACCCTGTCCCTCAGGGATCCGGGAAGCTCCTCGGCCACGTCCTGCCAGCAGGTGACGGGCTTCGCGCCCGCCTGGATCAGGGCGTTCGTCCCGCTGCTCAGCGGCGAGGTGATGGCCCCGGGAACGGCCAGGACCTCCCGGTTCTGGTCCAGGGCGAGCTTGGCCGTGATCAGCGACCCGCTGCGCGGCGACGCTTCGACCACGACCAGGGCCAGGCTCAGCCCGCTGATCAGGCGATTCCTCTGGGGAAAATGATGGCCCAGGGGCTCCGAACCCAACGGAAACTCGGTGACCAGGACGCCCGCGGCGGCGATCTTTTCCGCCAGCCGCCTGTTCTGTCTGGGATAGCAATCGTCGAGACCCGTTCCCAGGACGGCGATCGTCCGGCCCGTTTCGAGAGCGCCGGCATGCGCCCGGGTGTCGATGCCCTCGGCCAAGCCGCTGGCCACCGCCAGACCCCGGCCGGCCAGGTCCCGGGCGAGACCTTCCGCCACGGACCGTCCGTAGACCGAGGGCTTCCTGGAGCCGACGATGCCCACGGCCGGTTCGCTCAGGACCTTGACGTCTCCGAGGCAGAAGAGGACGAGAGGCGGATCGGCGATCTGCTTCAACAGGCCGGGGTAGTCGTCGTCGCTCAAGGCAACGGCCCGTCCCCCGAGCTTCCGGAGGAGGCGTTCCTCTTCGGCCGCTCTCCGGAGGAGGCCTCCGGGGAACGCGCCCGCGGCGAGCATATCGCCCGGCCCCAGGCTTTTCAGCTCATCCCGGGAAGCGCGCAGGACATCGGGAGGATGGGGGAAAAGGGACAGAAGCCGGGGTATGATCCTGGGGTTGTCGGCAGAGATCAGCCCCAGGGCGATCCAGTCCGCTCCGCTGCCGGTCATCGCTCTCCTTATATCCCCGGACAAGATAAGACGTTCAAAAAGGTCCTTATTTTATCAGGAAGAGAAAAAAACACA
>VGJG01000314.1 GCA_016867615.1 Candidatus Aminicenantota bacterium
CCCGCAAGGGAGGGGAGCAAGAATACGTGTCCGTGGCCGAGGCGGCGGCATTCTGGGTGAGCAACAACGGGTGTCTTGAAGAGCCGGTTGTCGAGAATGCCCGACAGGGCCGCGTGACAAAAAAGACTTGGTCCGACCCGCGGGGCGGGAACGATGTGGTGCTGTATGAGTTAGAGGACTGGGGCCATATGTGGCCGGGGAGGCACTTCACGGGCCGATTGGACCCCGGACACCCGCTGCGGGAATTTCACGCCGCCGAAATCATCTGGGAGTTCTTCAAAAAACACGCCCGCGGCGACGCGGAGGCCTGCCCCCGTTGATTTTTTGGCTTTCTCTTATTTCCGGGGCGATTCCGGCGCCTTAAGCCCGCAATAATCGCCCCGGACATTCAGGCCGGCTGAACTCTTTGCGAAACCAACCCACAGAGAATGGAAGAGAGCCTGTCTGGCTAATTGGCTTCCTGGCCGGCTGACGCACATAAACGGGAGCCGAAGGCCTCAAGGCCGGTATAGGACCGCCTCTTCCCCTTTTTCCTCGACCAGGCGCTTGATCTCGGCCAGGATGAGCCGGCGTCTCTGCAGCAGAGCCTCGAGCTCCGCGGGGTTGAGATACGCTTTGAGGCGCTCCCGGACCGCGGCGTCATCCCACTTTGAGGACAGGGCGGTCAGAGCGCGGCGCGAGCAGCGCTCGAGGACGCACTCCGGGAGGAGCGCGGCGGAGGGAGGGAAGGCCTCGGAGAAATCCACCCGCCACGGCCGCCAGTCGTCGGGCCGGAAAATGATGTCCCCCAGGTCCAGCCTGGGGGCGCAGACGAGGTGCTCCAGGACGAGGATCTCGTCCAGCCGGTCCCGGTAGGCTTCGGGGTCGGGGGGTTGCAGGTTTTTTCTCAGCCTCGACCTCTCGGATTCGGCGCCCTCCAGAAAGAGCTGCAGCGAGCCGCGCCGGCCTTCGATCGTCCTCTCGACCGTCACGGGCACGAGCTCCAGGCCCAGGAGCTTGTCCAGCTCATAGGCGGCGATCTCGTAGGCGTAGCTGTCCGGCATGGGAGCCGGCCGGTTCCTGCGGATGGACTTGAAGAACGCCCGGCGGCTTGTCGTCCCGTCGCTCAAGGTGACGATCCAGGCGCTCGTCCGGCCGGACTGAAGCGCTTTGTCCACGGACGTGATCTCCGCCCGGCTCAGGAAGCGCTCAAGCTCCCCGCCGGGGGAGGGGACGGGGGGGAGGGTTTGGGTCCGGCAGAGGAGCGACGTCCCCGTCAGGAGAGCGGAAAATACCCAGACGCCGAAACGGTGCCCACTATTCATCGTTCACCCCCCAGACCTTGATGTCGGTGCCCTCGATGATCAGGGCGCTCAACTGCCCCTGGTAGTAATCGGAGATGCCGGTGTCGATGATCCACACCTTCCCGCCGAAGCGCTTCATGTTCTTGGCCGTGGCCAGCCCCAGGACCGTATGGGCGATGACGATATGCCGGGCCTGGAGGTTGGCCAGGATGGCGTCGACCTCGTCCTCGAACAGGGCCTCGTCCCGCTGGGCCAGGTCGCGGTACCACAACGGACCGTCCCGGGCGTAGAGGGTCCGGGGCTCGAAGTCCCCGTTCTTCACGACCATCCGCAGCTCCCGGCGGACCTCGTTGTTGATCGCCGCCAGGGGCTTGAGGGAGTATTCCGGGCTGATGCCGCCGTGGACGAAGACGGTCTCGTTGATCTTGAGGACGGCGTTGAGACCGAGGAGCCAGGGACCGTACTTGTCGCGGAAGAAGCTGAGATACCTCCTCCTGGCCCCCGGGTCGTTCTGCATGACCTCGGCCCACAGCGTCCGCCGCTCCCCGTCCGGGATCCCGGAGCCGTCCCCCCCGCTTCCGGCGGCCGACTCGAATTTGCGGCGACGCAGGAACTCTTTTTCCTTGGACTGAATGTAATCCGGGGGCAGGAACGACAGGAGCTGCTCCACGGTGACGTAATCGGGATAGTCGAAGGCGATGCCCGAGATGTTCATCATCTCGTGGTTGCCGATGAGGACGTGCACCCGCCCCCCCGCGGCCGTCGCTTCCTTCTCCAGGCGCATGAGCAGGTCGAAGATCTTGCGGGCGTCGGGCCCGCGGTCCATGATGTCCCCCGTCTGGACGAAATGCGTCACGCCGGCCGCCCAGCGGAGATCCTCGTCCACGATGCCCGTGCTTTTAAGGATGGAGACGAAATTCTTGTGGTCCCCGTGGAGGTCGCCGACGGCCACGACCCTGGCCACCCCCGAGAAGACACAGGGGATCTCGGCCGCCGCGGCCGCCCCGAGCAGGACGAGGACCGCGGCCGAGGCCCAGACGGCTCTTCTTTTCATGGTCTGCCGCCCTCCCGGGCGTCCCTGTTCATCATAGAGCAATACGTCCTTTACGGCAAGAACAACCCCCCGCCCGGAGGTCCGGGGCGTGGATTCCCGGACCGGCCCGTTGTGCGGCGTTGACAGGGACGCCGACTTCTGGTAATACTTACAAACATAAGGGAGGGCCGGAGCGCTTCATGGAAATCAAGCGACGCGACAAGAACGACATCGTCATCTTTGATGTCGAGGGTGAGATCAGGCGGACGGACATCACGGAGGCGACCCTCCATGAGCTCGTCAAGGATCAGCTCGAGCACGGCCACAAGCACATCCTGCTGAATTTCGACCGCGTGGAGTTCATCGACAGCTTCGGCGTGGGCGAGATCCTGGCCAGCTACATCTCCACCCACAACCTGGGAGGGAAGCTCAAGATCGCGCGCATCTCCAAGAAGCTCTATCTCGTCTTCCAGATCACGATGCTGACCAAGGTTTTGGAGATATTCGACGAGGAGGAGTCGGCCCTGCAGAGCTTCCTCAAGGAATAGAAGCTGCGCCGGCCGCCGCCAGGGAGCCCTCGGGTGCGGACAGGACGTCGTTATCCCAGGTTCCCGAGCCTCCCGGGCGTCAAGCCCGGGGAGGAGAGGCCGGCCGTTCTTCTGTTTTTCTTTTTCTTCCTCATCACCGCGCCCTTCAGCATCTTCAAGAGCATCCGGGACGCGAGCTTCTTGACCGAGCTGGGGTCGGAGAACCTGCCCCTGGCCTACGCCACGGCTTTTTTCGTCGGTCTGGCCGTCGCTCTTCAAGCCAAGCTTCAGACGCGCGCTCCGAAACGGTTCATTCTGTCCGCGGGTTTGCTTTTCTTCTCCCTGACCGGCGCGGCCTTCGCCCTGCTCCTCCGGATTTCCGGAAGCTGGATGGTCCTGGCCTACTGGGTCTGGGCCAACATCATGGTCGTTTCCCTTATGACCCAGTTCTGGATGGTGGTCAAC
>VGJG01000315.1 GCA_016867615.1 Candidatus Aminicenantota bacterium
GTAGTTGCGGTTCATGTCGTAGCCGCCCGGGCCGTCTTCGTTCACCAGGCCGTCGCCGTCGTTGTCGATCCCCTCCTGGCCGAGGAGGATCCATTCTCCCTTCTCGCCGGGTTTGACCGGGATCATGATGCGCGGGTCTTCGGGATGGGCCCGGTGCGTGCCGTTCGGGTCGCGCTTGCGCATCTGGGTGATCGAGCCGTCGCCGTCCAGGTCGTCGGGGCCGTCCTCGTCGGCCAGCCCGTCGCGGTCCGAGTCGTAGGGCACGAGGCCGGAGCGCGGAGAGTTCGGGTCCGAGGCCCTGTGGATGTAATAGTCGCGGCTGTCGGGGTTCATGGTCGGCACGACGTAGAACACGCGCTCATCCAGCAGGCGCGTGGCGAGGTCGGTCTTTCCGTAGTTCTTCAGCAGGTGCCAGACGGCGTAGAGCGCCGTCTCGCCGCCCTGGATCTCGTTGCCGTGGATGTTGCCGTCGATGTAGTAGCCGGGCTTGCGCTCGACCGGGCCGCCCTCGGGGCTGGTCAGGACGGCGACCCAGATGTCTCGGCCCTCGTAGGATTTGCCGATAGACTTGACCTTGAGGAGCGAGGGGTGGGCGCGCTCGAGCGCCTTGAGGCTGCGGGTGAGCTCGGCGTGGTCGTAGAAGCGGTCGAAGGAAAGGTCGACGCTCCGGGCCGGATCCTGAGCCGCTCCCTGGGAATTGAGCGACGCCGGTCCCAGGAAGCCGAGGAGCAGAGCCGCGGCGGCCGCCGTGACGAGCGTCCTGTTTTTATTCTTTGAGTTGCGCATCGGTTGTCTCCCTTCTCTCCCTTCCCGTTTCACTCGAGGACGACCTCGGCCCGGACGTCGCCCAGCCTGGGCGAGCCGGCCTCGATCGTCAGGCGCGAGCCCTTCTTGGCCCGCACCGTCCACTCGACTTTCTTCGTGTCGCCGCTCCCCTCGAGGAAGGGGATCGTCTCGACCGGGCGGCCGGAGAACAGGCTCTGTCCGGCGCCGAGATTGAGCTTCACCCGGATGGGCCAGGCGGCGAGCGAGCGGCGGCCCTGGGCGGTCGAGGTCGGGAAGCGGCCCGTGTTGGTCAGGTACGCCGTGACGCGGTAGACGTCGGGACCGAGAGCCTCGGCCCCGGCCTCCCTGACTTCGAGCACGGGGAGCTTCTTCATGAGCTTGATGTAGAAATCCGCGTGGAAGGCGGCGGTTTTTTCGATCTCCGGGGGCGGCGGGTTGATGCGGACGAAGGGCGCGAACCCGCCGATCTCGACGTCGCCGAGAGTCGGGTGCTTGAAGGGCGTCCAGGGCGCGAACCCACGGCCCTTCCAGGCCTCGTCCGCCCATTTCAGCACGTAGGCGTCCGGATGCTCCTCGCCCCCGCCGGCCTGGGGCCGGCGGGGCATCCTGTCCATCATCTCCGCCATGCGCGCCGGAGTGACCTGGCCGGACTTGACCATGTTCATGACCAGGGAGGCGCTGAAGTTCGGCGGGGCGCCCTGCTCCTTGAGGAAGGCGGCGACCTTCTCCTCGCCGAGCGCCAGGAATTCCTCGGAGGTCATGCTCTTGAGCCTGTCGGCGGAAAGCGCGTCCTTGACGGGCTCCTTCTTGGGCTCGGGCACGGCCCACAGGTCCGCGGAGAAGACGGGCACGCCGTATTGGTAATAGGCGTAGGCGGCGAACGAGCCCTTGCCCACGCCGCGCGCCCGCGCCTCGGGGTAGTCGAGCTTGGCTTCCTTGAGCGCGTCCTTGTATTCCTTCTGGACGGCCTCGAAGAGGGGGAGGTCGAGCCGGTCGAGGGCCACGGCCGGGCCCAGCCCCATGAACGAGGCGACCATGTCCTCGGTGATCTCCATGCCGCCGCCCATGCCCGAGGCCGACGCCGCCTCGGCGATCTCCTTGAGCGTGTATTCCTGGCCGGCCTCGAGGCCGAGGAACGAGGCGAACTGGCGCGGCACCCTGACCTTGTCCGCCGCGGCGCGGGCCTGGCCCGTCTGCTGCAGGTTGAGGATCGTGTTCTCCGTGGAGAAGTTCAGGATGAGGGCGATGCGGGGGCTCGCGGCGAGGAAGCGGACGAGGGCCAGCGTCTCGGCCTCGGACACGGGGTGGAGGCCGGCCGCGGCGGTGTGGTGCTCGAAGTCGTGGGGGAAATTGCGGTTGGGCTCGACGCCGCCCGGCGGGTCCTCATTGATCTCGCCGTCGCCGTCGTTGTCCAGGCCCTCGGTGTAGAGGGCGTAGACGCCGCGCTCGCCCTTCTTCGGGTCGGCGAGGCGCATGAGGCGCGGCTCGGCCGGGTCGGCGATCCATTTGCCCTCGACGTCCTGGACGCGCATTTGGGTGATCAGACCGTCCTTGTTGAGGTCGTCCGGGCCGTCCTCGTCGGTGAACATGTCGAGGTCGTCGTCGGCCGGGCGGGCGTTCGTCCGGCGCTCCCAGCGGGGCGAGCCGAAAAAGGCGGCCGCGGCGTCGGGGTTGAGGAGCGGAGCGACAAAGACCGCGCGCCTCTCGAGGAGCTCGGCCACGGCCTTGTCCGAGGCGTGGGAGGAGAGGAGCTTATCGGCCAGGAAGAGGGCCGCCTCGGTGCCGACGTGGTGGACGCCCTCGACGTTGGCGGAGACGAGGACCGCGGGACGAGCGTCGGGGGGCGGGGGCGCGGGGGTTTTCTTCGGCTGCGCCGCGATCTGCAGGGCGCCGATTTCCATTCCCCCGCTCGACTTTCCGAGGGGGATATAAGAGGCCAGCTGCGGGTGCGCCGCGGCCATGGCCTTCAGGGCGGCGACGACCTCAGTCGGCGTGTGGAACCGGTCGAAAGTGATTTTCGCCGCCGCGGCCTCAGGGCCGCCGGTCGCGGCGGGAATCATGATGCCGAGCACGAACAGAAAAACCGTTGCGAGCGCCAAGCGTTTCATCCCATACTCCTTATCATTCGTGACAGACACGCAATTTCCTTTATTCGCACATAATTTTAATAGCATACAACGCCAACGATATGATTTCCAGCGCGCTTTTTAGGACCCCGGCAAATATTTGGTTCTCTTCCATCCGCCGCTTTCAAAGCGGCCTCATGAGGCCGCACTCCAAAAAATAACGCGCCCGGCCGCCGGATTGAAGCGTTGACTGCGGCGGGTTGACGCGCTTGGGAGGGAGGCGGGCTTCCCGCCCGTTAAAATGGATATGTTGTCATTATAACTGTCGGAAACTCCATCGTGGGCATCATCGGCGGCGGCCTCGGCGGCCAGATCCTCGGCCTGCTCGGGTTGGGGACGACGGGAGTCGCCGGGGGACTGGACCTGAACAACATCATCGGCAGCGT
>VGJG01000316.1 GCA_016867615.1 Candidatus Aminicenantota bacterium
CCAGCATCGAGGGCAAGCGGGGCATGCCCCGCACCCGGCCTCCGTTCCCGGCCGTTTCCGGCCTGTGGGGGCGTCCGACCGTCATCAACAATGTCGAGACGCTGGCCACGCTCCCCGGCGCATGATGTTGGGCAGCGGAGTGGTATTCCCGTTTCGGCACGGAAACCTCCAAGGGAACGAAGACGTTCAGCCTGGTGGGCAAGGTCCGTCGCACCGGACTGATCGAAGTTCCCCTGGGGATGAGCCTGCGGCGGGTGATCTACGACGTGGGGGGCGGTCTTCTCAAGGAATTCAAGGCCGTCCAGACGGGCGGGCCCTCCGGCGGGTGCCTGGGAGAGGAATTCCTCGATGCGCCCATCGATTATGAAAGCCTGGCCGCGGCCGGCTCGATCATGGGTTCGGGGGGGTTGATCGTCCTGGACAAGCACACCTGCATCGTGGACACGGCCAAGTATTTCCTGAACTTCACCCAGGCGGAATCCTGCGGCAAGTGCGTGCCCTGCCGTGTCGGGACACGCCACCTGGTGGCCATCCTGGAGAAGATCACCCAGGGCCGCGGGGAGGTCGCCGACCTGAAGCGCCTGGAGGACCTGGGCCGGGCCGTAAAAGGCGGGTCGCTGTGCGGCCTGGGCCAGACCGCGCCCAACCCCGTCCTGACGGCGCTCAAGTATTTCCGCGACGAATTTCTGGCCCACATCCGGGACAAGCGCTGTCCGGCGGCGGTCTGCCGGGAGCTGGTGACCTACCGCATCGTCAAGGAGAAATGCACGGGCTGCCAGCGGTGCGTGCAGGTCTGCCCCACGGGGGCCATCAGCGGTCCGCGGTCCGAGCCGCACAACCTGGACATGACCAAGTGCATCAAGTGCCGGTCCTGCTACGAAATCTGCCGCTTCGACGCCATCGCCGGCGACGCCATCGTCATCGAATCGTGAGGACATCGTGAGCTCTCCAAGCCTCCCCAGCCGTGACAAGAAGACGATCAGCCTTGAGATCGACCACCGCCCCGTGACCTGCCCCGAGGGTTCGACCATCCTCCGCGCCGCGGAGCGGAACGGCATCTACATCCCCTCGCTCTGCTCTCACAAGGACCTGTCCCCCTTCGGCGGCTGCCGGCTGTGCATGGTCGAGGTCGAGGGCTTGAGGGGCTACCCCCTGGCCTGCAGCACGCCGGCCGCCGAGGGGCAGAAGGTCCTGACCGAGACGGCGGCCCTCAAGGACATGCGGCGCGAGATCCTGGAGCTCATCCTGAGCGAGCACCCCTCGAGCTGTCTGTTGTGCGGAGAGAAAGAGGAATGCGGCGAGGTCCTGCAGACCATCCGCAAGTCGGGGGTGACCACCGGCTGCCGGTACTGCCCCAACGACCGCCATTGCGAGCTCCAGACCGTGGTCGAGCACCTGGGGGTGACCGACATTCATTACCCGATCTATTACCGGGGCTACGAGGCCGAGCACGACGACCCGTTCTTCGACCGGGATTACAACGTCTGCATCCTGTGCGGCCGCTGCGTGCGGATGTGCCAGGAGGTCCGGGGGACGTCGGTCCTGGCCTTCACCGCGCGCGGCCCCAAGACCCAGATCGGTCCGGCCTTCGGGCGGAACCACGTCGAGGCGGGCTGCGAATTCTGCGGCGCCTGCCTGTCGGTCTGCCCGACCGGCACCCTGGCCGAGAAGACCGCCAAGTGGGACGGCACGCCCGACGGGTCCGCGGTCTCGACCTGCCCGTTCTGCGCTCTGGGCTGCCAGGTCGAGCTCCTGCACAAGGACGGCAGCCTTTCCAAGGCCCATCCCCATCTCGACGCCGAGATCAACGACGGGCAGCTATGCGTCCGGGGCCGATTCTGCATGCCCGAAGCCACCCATCACCATCTCCGCGCCCGGAAGCCCATGCTCAAGAGGGGAGGGTATTTCCGGGAGGTGAGCTGGCCGGAGGCCCTGGACGAGGCGGCGGCCCGAATCAAGGAGGCAAAGCCGGAGGAATTCCTGATGCTCGTCTCTCCCGACCTGACCAACGAGAGCCTCTATACCGCCCGGAAGCTCGTCAAGGAAACCCTCGGCTCCCAGGGGATCGATTCCACGGCCCGCCTGGCGCTGCCCGGCGGGGCGGAGCTCTGGTCGCGTCTCCTGTCCCTGCCCGTCTCGATCAATGGCCTGGCCCGGGCCGAGGCCGTGTTGGCCGTCGGGCTGGACTCGAGGTTCTCCTTTTCTGTGGCCGGCGTCGAGATCCGCCGGGCGCTGAGGGAGGGGGCGAAGCTGGTGACGGTCGACCACCGGGAATCGAACTTGGCGCGCTACACGGACCGTTGGCTTCGGCCGCGTCCGGGAGCCGAGGGCGAAGCGCTCCTGGCCCTGGCCGAGAGGATCGCCGCCGCCCCGGCCTCTAAGGGAATCAGGACGGGGGGAGCGGCAGGCCTGAGGGACGGGGACCTGGACGAAGCCGCAGCCGTCCTCCGCTCGGCCCGGAGCCTGGCCGTAATGGTCGGCCCGGCCGTCTTCGGCCGGGACGGGGGAAGCTCCGCGGCACGGGCGCTGCTCATGCTCGGCGGAAGGGAGAACACGACATTCCTGCCGTTGTTCCAGGGCGCCAACACGCGGGGAGCGCTGGAGCTGGGCATTCTCGACGGGCCGGTCGAGGGGTTGAAACTCGACGACATCCTCACGGGGCGGGCCAAGCCCAAGGTCCTGTATCTGGCCGGCGAGGTCCCGTTCGCGGAGCGGCCTGACTGCGATTTCCTCATCGTCCAGGACACCTACCTGCCGCCGTTCGAGGTCGACGTCTTCCTTCCGGCGGCGAGCTTCGTTGAAGCCGGAGGGACCCTAACCAACGTCGAGGGGCGCGTTCAGGAGGTTGTCCAGGTGGAATGCCCGCCCGACGGAGCCAGGACTGGCTTTGTCCGCCCCGAC
The DNA here is from genome assembly GCA_016867615.1 of Candidatus Aminicenantota bacterium. Taxonomy (GTDB): domain Bacteria; phylum Acidobacteriota; class Aminicenantia; order Aminicenantales; family JAFGAV01; genus JAFGAV01. Next base: position 2,902 of record VGJG01000316.1, read on the forward strand.
TGGTTCATCTTCAGCCAGCTCTCCGGCCGGGTCTCTCCGCGCGGTTTCTCCTACGAGAGCTGGCGGGACGTCCTCAAGGATGTCAGCGGCCATGTCCAGGGCTTTCCCGCAGCGCCGGACCGGCGGCCGCGGAGGATGGCCGCCAAGGCTGGGTTCGAGGACATCAAGCCCGCGCCGGCTTCCGCCGCCCGGGGGGGCTTCGTCCTGCTCCTTGAGGCGGGCGGATTCCGGCATCGGGGGATCGACCTCAGCCACGTCGTCGAGGGCTTGTCCGAGCTCAAACTCGAGGAGGGGTTCAGGCTGCATCCCGAGGACATCTCCTCCCTGGGGCTCGACCCCGGCGGGGAGTTGACCCTGGCCTGGAATGGGACCGAGGTCTCATTCCA
>VGJG01000317.1 GCA_016867615.1 Candidatus Aminicenantota bacterium
TGAGCCGTCATCTTATTACACCCGTCCGGCGTCGACAAGTCGAAAGCGCCGGAGACACGGTGCGGAGCGCGTCCGCCGCCCCGGGCGGATGCGGATGCTTCATGCCCTATGCGGTTCATCGAGGACGCATTAACGCTGGGTACCGTGGTTTGGCTGTCGAGGGGCCTCGGGCTGAACATCGAAACGAGCGTCTATGCCGGCCCGAGCGGGATGACCGAGGATCTGGCCCTGACCTTCCTGGCCGGCGGCAAGATCCGTTTCTAATCAACCGCCGAACAGGCGGCCGGCGATCTTCGCGAAGTTTTTGAGCGAATTGGCCGATTTCAGCTTCAGCAGGTGCGGCAGGAGACGGCCCAGCGCACCGCCGCGGCGGAGGAACCGACGGTGGTGGAGGAGAACCATGGCCTCCTCGAAAATCGTGCGCTTGAGGCCGTCGTAGGGATACCACCAGGCCTGCGTCCGGCGGCGATGGAAGTCTCGGCTGACGAACTTGATGTTGGCCAGTTCGAGCAGGCCGTAGGGGCCGTGGGTCCGGCCGACGCCCGTTTTCTTGACGCCGCCCCAGATGGCTCTGGGGTCGATGAAGCTGATCATGTGGTCGTTGACCGTGACCGTGCCCGTCTCGAGCCGCTCCGCCAGCCAGTCGGCCTTCCGCCGGCTTCGGGTCCAGACCGAGGCGGTCAGCCCGTACTCGGAGTCGTTGGCCAGATGGAGCGCCTCCTCCGGGCCGGAGAAGGACATGACCGGCAGCGCCGGGCCGAACGTCTCCTCGGTCATGATCCTCATCGAATGGTCCACGTTTGAAAGGACCGCCGGGGTCAGGAAATGTCCCGGCAATCCCTCCCAAGCCTCTCCGCCGCAGTGGACGACGGCCCCGCGGGCGCGGGCGTCGGCCAGATGTTCCAGGACGACATCCCTCTGGCCGGCCGTGGTCATGGGACCGACGTCCACGTCCGGGTCCAATGGATTTCCCACCCGCAGGTTTTTCGCCAGTTCGACCGTCTTCTCCAGGAAGGGGTCGGCGACCCGGCGGTCGACATAGACCCGCTCGACGGAGGCGCAGCTCTGGCCGGTGTTCATGAAAGCGGCCCAGACCGCGCCCCGGGCGGCCTTGTCCAGGTCGGCGTCCTCGAGGACGATCATCGGGTCCTTGCCCCCGAGCTCCAGGCAGACATGGGTCAGGTTGCGGCTGGCGAGCTCCATGACGCGCTTCCCGACCTCGGTCGAGCCGGTGAACATGACCGTCTGGACGCGCGGGTCCGAGATCAGGGTCTCGGCCTGGGCGGTCCGGGAATTGACCACGTTGAGAACGCCGGCGGGCAGCCCGGCCTCGAGAAAGACCTCGCCGATGAAAAGCCCGGTGAAGGGCGTCGAGGAGGACGGACGCAGGACGACCGTGTTGCCCATGACCAGGGCGCTGACCGAATCGCTGAAGGGGATGACGAAGGGGAAGTTCCAGGGCGAGACGACCAGGGTCACGCCCAGGGGGTGGAAATGGAAGGCGCTCCGCTTGTGGGCCAGGAGCGGCACATGGAGGGGCGCCCGGCGCGGCGCGAGCGTGCGGTGCATGTGGCGGGCGTAGTAGTCCAGGAGCTCGAGTCCGGTCAAAACGTCGACGGCCAGGGCTTCCATGACCGGTGAGCCCTTCTCCCGGCAGACGAGCTCGGCCAGCCGGCGGCCGCGGTCGAGAAAAATGGCCTTGGCCCGGGCGAAAATCTTCTGCTTTTCCCGGATGGGCAGTTCCCGCCACAGGGGCAGCGCCTCGGCGGCCGCCCGGACGGCGCGGCGGCAGTCCTCGTCCGAGGCGAGCGAAACCTCGCCCAGGGGCTCGAGCGTGGCCGGGTTGAGGGAGGCGAGTTTCCGCGGAGTTTCCTCGCGCCGTCCGGCGATGATCAGGCGTCCGTCCAGGCCGTCCATGGCCTTCACAGCCTCCCCCGGACGAGCCGACGCAGCCAGCTGAAAAAAAGAAAGACGTAGCCGTCGAAGACGAGGTCGAGGCGGAACATGGGGTTGAGGATGCCCGCCTTGAGGAACATCCACAGGACGAGCGTCTTGTGCTTGGGCGGGCAGCCGCGGATGCGAATTTTCCGGCGGGCGCTGATCTTTCCCTCGACCTCGGTGCACGTGCCCAGGAGCCAGACCCGCTTTGCCGAGACGTCGCCCTTGTATTTGCCCGCGACGACCGTCCATTCCGGCAGGTTGTTCCAGAGTCTGGGCTTCCGGTCCTTGATCATATAAATCCAGTCCAGGAACACGCCGTGGCATCCGCCCCGGCAGTAGGGCTCGCCGCACAGAGCCTTGATGTTGCCCGGAAGCTCATCGGCCCGGAGGAACCAATAGTTCCAGCCGCGGGTCCGGCGCTGCAGCTCGTCGAGCGCGATGTCGCCTTGAAGGTCGATGTCCCCGAGACGGAGCGAGCCGTAGCCCCTCTCCGCGGCCAACTTCAAGTAGCCGACCCCGGCCGGGTCGAGGTTGAAGATGTGCGAGCAAACGACGTCGTGGGCCAGGGGATGAGCGGCCAGGATGACCGCTCCCAGGTGTTTTCCCTCGCCGGTGAGCTGATTGCCGCCGATGCAGGTTTCGACGCCGTCCGTGGCGATGAAATCCGGGGTGCCGACTTCGAGCAAATCCACGATCTTCTCGTCGAGCCGTTCGTTGTGGTTCCACATCCGCTCCCTGTCCAGGAGCAGGCCGATGTTGAGCTTCAGGGCCGTCGTGGGGCCGAGGACGAGGACGTTCGTTTTGAGCTTGGGCGCATAGACGAGAAAATCCCGCTCGACGATCGAGCGCGCCGTGCGGATTTGATGATGAAGAGTTCCCCGGGAAAGGGCGACCTTGACTTTCTTCGCCTCCTCGATCGCCTCGAGCTTGAACCCGAGTTTTTTCTTGAGACGATAGTAGCCGGCCCTGCGGAACATGCGCGTCGTGGGGATGGCCGAGCCGCAGCGCTCGGCGACCGTGATGTCCATCCCGCCCGAGGCTTTGTCCTTCAGGGCCGTGACAAGTCCCTCCAGGAACTCCGCTCGGGTGTAGGCCGCCGGGGCGAGCTTGTGGTGGGCGAAGACGACGTTGGGTTTGATCGTCACCCGGCCCTTGAGGCGCGGCGCGAGCCCGAGCTCCTCGATCCCCTCCCTGACGACGCCGGCGACGGCCGCCGGGTCGTAGCGGTCCACCCTGCGGAGAATGACCTTTTCCCTGCTCATGGCCCTTGGTATTAGCACAAGGACTGAGGGGAAGTCAAAGAAGAACGTGTTCTTCCCTGGCCTCCCCTCCATTAAGGG
>VGJG01000318.1 GCA_016867615.1 Candidatus Aminicenantota bacterium
CGGGCCGACCCCCTGGGCGTCCTCTTCGCCCTGGTCGCCTCCGGGCTGTGGATCCTGACCTCGCTCTATTCCATCGGCTACACCCGCGGCCTCAAGGAGCACAAACAGACCCGCTACTTCGCTTTCTTCGCCGTCTGTCTCTCGGCCACCGTGGGCATCGCCTTCGCCGCCAACCTGGTGACCTTCATTCTTTTCTACGAGATTCTGACCGTCGCCACCTATCCCCTGGTCATTCACAAGGAGACCCGGGAAGCGGTCGGCGCCGGCCGCAAGTACCTGGCCTTCACCCTCTCGGCCGGCGTGCTGCTCATCGCCGCCGCCGCCTGGTCCTTCACGATCACCGGCGACCTGGATTTCAAGCCGGGGGGCATCTTCTCCGGTCTGGTCCCGGCGGGAAAGACGATCGTGCCCCTCTTCCTTCTCTTCCTGGGCGGCGTCGGCGTCAAGTCGGCGGTCATGCCCCTCCACAGCTGGCTTCCGGCGGCCATGGTCGCGCCCACTCCGGTCAGCGCCCTGCTCCATGCCGTGGCCGTGGTCAAGGCCGGCGTCTTCGGCCTGGTTCGCGTCGCGGGCTTCGTCTTCGGGCCGGACCTTCTGCGCCGCCACGGCCTGGACACGGTGCTCATCGTCCTGGCCTCGACGACGATCCTCGTCGGCTCGCTCCTGGCGCTCCGACAGGACAACCTCAAGCGGAGGCTGGCCTACTCCACGGTGTCCCACCTGTCCTACATCGTCCTTGGGACGGCGCTCCTCACCGGCCCCGCCCTGGTCGGCGCTCTCCTCCACCTGGCCTTTCACGCCACGATGAAAATCACGCTCTTCTTCTGCGCCGGAGCCATCTACGTCAACCTCCACCGGGAGAACGTCTCCGAGCTCGGCGGAGTGGGCAAGGTCATGCCCTGGACGATGGCCGCCTTCACCCTGGGCTCCCTGGCGCTGTGCGGCGTCCCGCCGCTGAACGGCTTCCTCTCCAAGTGGTTCCTCGGGTCGGCTGCGGTGGGAACGGGGCGGCCGCTCCTGGCCGGCGTATTGATCCTGAGCGGGCTGCTGAACGCCGCCTATCTTCTGCCCATCGTCCAGCGCGCGTACTTCCGCAGAGGCAGCGGACTCGAGGGCCGCGGCGAAGCGTCCCCGTGGATGGTCGGCCCGCTCGTCCTGACCGCCGTCCTGTCGCTCGTCCTGGGGCTGTTCCCCGGGACGTTTTTCAGGCTGGCCGGGCGCGTGGCGGCCGGGTTGTTCGGGGGAGGGGCTCCATGAAAAAGTTCCTCCGCGCGGCGCTGCCAGCGGCGCTCGCCGGGCTCGTCCTGCTCTCCCTGGCTTCTCAGCTCTCTCAGGGGCACGGCGGGCACGGCCCCGCCCCCTGGTGGGAATCCGTCCCGGGGTTCTTCGCCCTGTTCGGTTTTCTGGGATGCCTGGCCCTCATCGTCACGGCCCTGGGGCTGGGAAGCGCGTTCCTGAGAAAACGGGAGCGGTATTACGATGACGATTGATTTCGTGATCCCCCCCGCCGCGGCGCTCTGGGCCGGCGCCCTCGTCCTCCCCCTGCTCCGGCGCAAAATCCGGGCGGCGGCACTCGTTTTCTTCTGCCTGGCCGGTCTCGCCCTCGTCTTCCTTCTCCCTGACGGAGCGCGCCTCGACGTCCGCTTCCTGGACCGGACGCTCATCCTCTGCCGGGCGGATGTCCTCAGCCGCCTGTTCGGCATCATTTTCGCCTTCATCGCCGCGGCGGGCGGCGTCTACGCCCTCCATCTCCGCGACACGGGCCAGCAGTGCGCCGCGCTGCTCTACGCCGGCGGGTCGTTGGGCGCCGTGTTCGCCGGCGACCTTTTCACTTTCTTCGTCTGCTGGGAGGTGATGGCCGCGGCCTCGACCTTCCTCGTCTGGGCGGCGCGCAACCGGGAAGCGCGCCGGGCGGGCTTCCGCTATCTCCTTTACCACCTGCTCGGGGGAGGAGTGTTGCTGCTGGGGATCCTCCTCCTGGCTTCGCAAAACGGGGGAAACCTGGAAATCGCCGCCTTCTCGCCCGGCGTCTCGGCCGCCGCCTGGCTCATCCTCCTCGGCGTGGCGGTCAACGCCGCCGTCGTGCCCCTGCACACCTGGCTTCCGGACGCCTACCCCCGGGCCACGGTCACGGGCGCCGTTTTCCTCAGCGCCTTCACGACCAAGACGGCCGTTTATGCCCTGGCCCGCATGTTTCCCGGCTGGGAAGTCCTGCTCTGGGCCGGCGTGGCCATGACCCTGTACGGCGTGGTGTACGCCGTCCTCTCGGACGACATCCGCGGCATCCTCGCCTACCACATCGTCAGCCAGGTGGGGTTCATGGTGGCCGGCGTCGGGCTGGGCACGGAGATGGGGCTCAACGGCGCGACGGCCCACGCCTTCAGCCACATCCTCTACAAGGCCCTGCTGTTCATGGCCGCCGGGCTCGTCATCCACACCACCGGCCGGCGGAACCTGAGCGCGCTGGGCGGCCTGGCCAGGAGCCAGCCGGCGGTTCTGATCCTGTACATGATCGCCGCCCTGTCGATCTCGGGCGCGCCGCTGTTCAACGGCTTCATCAGCAAGTCCATGACCGTGAGCGCCGCCGGCGCGGCGGGAAAGCAGGCGGCCATGCTTCTCATGCTCCTGGCCTCGGTGGGAACATTCTTGAGCGTGGGCCTCAAGCTCCCCCATTTCACCTGGTTCTCGGGCGCGAAGGGGATCAAGCCCGAGCGGGCCCCGTGGAACATGTACCTGGCCATGGGACTGACGGCCGCCGTATGCGTCCTCCACGGAGTCCTTCCCGGGCTGCTCTATCGCTGGCTTCCCTACCCCGTCGATTACCGTCCCTACTCCGCGGCGCACCTGGCCGAGACCGTTCAGCTCCTCGTCCTCACCCTGGCCGCCTTTTGGCTGGGTCGCCGGATTCTCGAGCCGCACCCGGGAACGGTCCTCGATATGGACTGGTTCTTCCGCCGTCCGGCGCGCTTCCTGCGCGGCCTTTTTGTGGAGACGCCGGGGAAGCTTTTCGATGGATCGGGGCGGGCCGCCCAAGCCGCGGCGCGCAGACTGGCTTCTCTGAGCCGGAACCCCTACCTCCTGGCCGGACGCAGCGCCGCCGGGGAGGCCTATGCCCAGGACCGCCACCGCCCGGCGATCAAGACGCTGGTTTCCATTGTGTTGGCGGTCTTCAGCCTCCTGGCCGTGCTCGTCCTTATCGCCGTCCGGTGAGCGGACGGAGAGGAAGGGCCGCGCGCCGCGGCGACGCCCTCCTGGCCGGG
>VGJG01000319.1 GCA_016867615.1 Candidatus Aminicenantota bacterium
CAGCACTTCAAGGGCCGGGAGGAGGAGTTCGACCGCCGGCGCCTGAGTCTGGTGCGGCTGGAGAGGACCGAGGTGGTCAAGGTCGAGGACGAGAGCTAGCCGTCATGGACCCCCGGGACTTCGTCGAGTCGAAAAGCCTCAAGCACTACCTGGAGGAGATCGCCAAGTTCCCTCCCGTGAGCGACGAGGAGGAGCGGGAGCTCGGCCGCCGTGTCCGGAGCGGAGATCCCGAGGCCCAGCGCCGTCTGGTGGAGGGCAACCTCAAATTCGTCGTGTCGTATGTCAAGAAGTACGCCGGAATGGGCCTCGGCCTGCTCGACCTCATCAACGAGGGCAACCTGGGCCTGATGGAGGCCGCCAGGCGCTTCGACGTCGAGCGGGGCGCGAAATTCATCACCTACGCCGTGTGGTGGATCCACCAGGCCGTCATCCACGCCCTGACCCACAACGCCCGCATCTACTCGCTGCCCCAGAAGCTGTCCGACAGGATCTCCCTCATGCGCCGGAAGAAAGAGGCGCTCAAATCGAGGCTCGACCGCGAGCCGACCCGGGAGGAAACGGCCGAGAGCATGGGCCTGACCCCCCAGGAGGTGGCCGACCTCGAGATCCTGGCCGAGCGGGACGTCTCGCTCAGCGACCGGGTGGGGGGCGACGAGCTGACGGTCGGCGAGAGGCTGGGCGACCGCACCGAGCCCTCGGTCGAGGACAAGCTGGTCAAGGCCTCGATGGAGTCCTCCGTCCGGGAGCTGATCGGAGAGCTGGAGGAAAAGGAAGCGGCCGTGATAAAATGGCGTTTTGGGCTGGACGGCCAAGCGCCCCGGACGCTGCAGAAGATAGGCGAGAGCCTGAACCTCACCCGGGAGAGGATCCGCCAGATCGAGCGGAAGGCCCTGCGCAAGCTCGCCCGGTCCCAGAAGCTCAGACAGTTGCGAGGATACCTGAATTGAGGGAAGAACAACCCTGTCCGCGGTGCGGCGGCACGGGATGGGTTTTGGACGCGTCCCCGGGGAGTGCGGCCGCCCGGAGGTGTCCGTGCGTCGGGGAGAAGCGCCGGGCCGCGCTTCTCGAGAGGGCGCGCATCCCCCGGCGCTACCGGGCCTGCTCCCTCGACAATTTCGAGCTGCACCACGACTCCCAGCGCAAGGCCCTGGAGCTGTCCCGCCTGTTCGTGGACAGATTCCCGGACCAGGAGGCGGGGCTGCTGTTCATCGGGCCCTGCGGCGTGGGCAAGACCCATCTGGCCGTGGGCGTCATGGTCGAGCTCATCCGGACCCGCGGCGCCGCCTGCCTTTTCTACGATTTTCGCGACCTCATCAGAGACATCCAGGGAGCGCACGCCCCGGAATCCCAGCTCTCCGAGTCGGACGTCCTGGCGCCCGTCTTCCAGTGCGATGTCCTCGTCCTGGATGAGCTGGGCGCCCGGAGGACGTCGACCTGGGTGGAAGAGACCGTGTTCTACGTCGTCAACCACCGCTACAACAACAAAAAATTGACGATCTTCACCTCGAATTTCCTGGACACCGAGGAGGAGGGAGACCTCCGGAACCCGTATTTCAAGAAAGAAGAGGACACCCTGGTCGACCGCATCGGCGTCCGCCTGCGCTCCCGGATCTACGAGATGTGCGTCCTGGTGGCCCTGGAGGGCAAGGACTACCGGCGGGTCGTCAGGCACGACGCCCACCGGGAGCGGCTGGCGAAAAAAAAACGCAGTTGAGAGTTGTCGGACGCAGCGCCAAGCGGCCTTGTCAACAGAACTTCAAATTGATATAGTGATTCGGCCTGCTCCTCGGTAGCTCAATCGGCAGAGCGGGTGGCTGTTAACCACTAGGTTGCAGGTTCGAGTCCTGCCCGAGGAGCCAAGTGTTCATTTTGCTGCAGTTACGGGGCTAGTCCCCAGGGGTGACGGGGAGGGGAGCGCCGTCGGGGCAAATATCATCGACGGCGGCTATTGACCTTTGCGGCCGGGGCCGCTAGATTATTATCAGGTGCATTCCGCGATGATGGATTCCGCGTCCAGAGCCGTCGGTCGTCCTCCCCGCGCCTCCTCCCGCCTGCGACCCGGTTTCACCCTGTTCGAGGTCATCGTCGTCATCGGCATCATCGGCATCCTGCTGGCCGCGACCTTGCCCAACATCATCAATTCCCAGCACACCCGGTCACTCGAATCCGCCGCCCGGCTCGTCCAGAGCAACCTCCAGTGGGCCAAGCTCCAGGCGGTCAAGACCAAGCTGAGCCACCGGCTGCGCTTCGAGCAGCAAGCCGACGGCGTCTGGATCCTGGCCCTGGAGAGGGAAACCGCTCCGGACGAATGGATTCTCATGCCGGGTTTCGTCAAAAGGGGACTGCCCGCCAGGGTCAACGTCACCATTGAATTTCCGGAGGACCAGGTCATCTATTCTTCTCTCGGAACGGTCGAGAACTTTTCCGGCCTGGAAAATTCCGTCACCCTGCAGAGCGAGCGCCTGAGGGTCGAATCCCAGCCCGACGTCCGCGAGATCCGGGTCTTTTCCGGGGGGTCCATTCAGTATTACCGCACTTCGAGCGGAACATGAAAAACAGAAAGAGAAAACGAGCCGGCTTTTCCCTGATCGAAGTCATCCTGGGCATCGCCCTGCTGGCCGTGGCCATGCTCGGCCTGGCCCAGGTTTTCCTCCTGGGACTGCACAACAACGCCCGGGCCGACCAGATCTCCAACGCCGCCTTTCTGGCCCAGCAGCAGATGGACGAGTACCGGACCCTGACCGCCGACGAGCTGACGGCCCTCGGCTCCTCGCCCCAGGACGAGATGATCGACGTCAACAACGACGGCAATTACGAGTTCCGCCGCGTCTCCCGGCTGACGCCCACGGGGCTGAACTGGCTGGCGGAGGTCTGGGTGTTCCCCTCCAGCCAGAGCGACGTCGACGTCGCGGACCTCATCCAGGCCCCCCCGGCCCACCGCTGCCGGGCGGAGGTGAGCTCGGTGATCGTACGATGAGGACGGCCATGAAGAAAGCCTTCTCCCTGATCGAGCTCCTCCTGGGGAGCGCGATCATGCTCGTCGTCCTGGCAGCCACGCTGGGCATCTACATGAGGAGCAACCGCTCGGCCGTGGACCAGCAGCAGCTCACCGACCTGCAGAGCAATGTCCGCTCGGGCATGTATTTCATCGCCAAGGACGTCCGCTCGGCAGGAGCGGGTTTCCTGCAGGAGATCGCGGGCTATTTCCTGGAGGGGACGGACGCGGGAGATATAATCAAATCTTGTGTATGAAAGGAAAG
>VGJG01000320.1 GCA_016867615.1 Candidatus Aminicenantota bacterium
TTCATCCCGGTGCCGGGCATGGGAAGATGGCAGATCGTCCAGCCCGCCGTCGACCGGCTGCGGATCTTCGTCGAACCCAAGGAAGGATTCGACGAAGCCGCGCGCCGGCTGCTCCGGGAGGAGATGATGCGGCTCCTCAGGGAGGACGTTCATCTGGAGATCGTCGAAGTCGCGTCCGTCCACAAGGACCCCGCCTCCAAGTTCCGGCCGATCGTCTGCGAGATCGACAGGCCGCAAGACGACGGGGATCTCCGGGAGCCCAAAGCCCGGTAAGCGGCAACCTTTGGACGGAAACGGCGGTTGTCATAAAATGGACCCGCAGGAAGCGCTCCGGCCATCGAGGGGCCGGGCGTGCTTGATGCGTTCGGAAACGGGAACGCATGATTCCGGACGCAGGCGAAGCTTACAGGGAGGAAGGCATATGCGTCGAACGTTTCGTCGGCTCGTTCCGGGAATCGTCGCCTTGGTTTGGCTGACCCAAGGTCTGGGCGCGGGGGAATCCCGTCCCCCGGCCACCGCCCGGCTGGAAGCGTACGTCAAAGCCTTCAATTCCGGGAGCGAGGCGGCCATGAGGGAATTCTTCTTGGCCCACTTCAGCGAGTCGGCCCTCAAGGAAGTCCCCGCGGCCAACCGGCTGGGGCGCTACTCCAGGTCCAAGACGCTTCTCCGGTCGCTCGAGATCCGGAAGATTCTGGCCGAGCGCCCCGGACAGACCTTCGCCCTGGTCCGGGCGGCCGGGGGGAGGGATTTCATTCTGCGGGCCGTAGCCGAAAAATCCCCTCCCCATAAGCTGGAAGCCATCTTTCTCGAAGCCGTGGACGACCCCGCCGACATCGTCCTGCCCGAGCCCAAAGCTGGGGAGAAGGAGTTCATCTCCTCCGTCCGGAAACATTTAGAGGAGCGGACCCGGGCGGATGAATTTTCGGGCGTCGTTCTCGTGGCCGTCAAAGACCGGGTCGTCTTCCACGAGGCCTACGGCTACGCGGACCGCGAGAAGAAGATCCCGAATCGGAAGGATACTAAGTTCAACCTCGGCTCGATCAACAAAAACTTCACCCGGGTCGCCGTCCTGCAGCTCGTCCGGCGCGGCAAGATGACCCTGGAAGACACGATCAAGAAGTTCCTGCCCGACTACCCCAACGCCCAGGCGGCCGAGAGGGTGACCGTGAGGCACCTGCTGGAGATGACCTCGGGCATCGGAGATTTCTTCGGGCCGCGCTACGACGCGACGCCCAAGGAGAAGATCCGGAGCATCGAGGATTATCTGCCCCTGTTCGCCGACCTGCCCCTGGCCTTCGAGCCGGGCGCCAACAGCCGGTACTCGAACGGCGGCTACATCGTCCTGGGGGCGATCATAGAAGAAATAACCGGGCAGGACTATTACGGCTACGTCCGGGAGAATGTCTTCAAGCCCTGCGGCATGCTGGATACGGACTCTTATGCTCGGGATGCGGACGTCCCCAACCTGGCGCGGGGATACACCCGACGGGGCGAGGGGGAGGAACGCGTCCTGAACCACGCCACCCTGCCGGGAAGGGGGAGTTCGGCGGGCGGCGGCTACTCCACGGCCGAGGACCTGCTCAGGTATGTCCGCGGCCTAAAGGCGGGCGTGGTCTTCCTGCCCGATACGGCCGCCGGGCTGGCCGTCGCCGGGGGGGCGCCGGGAATCAACTCCACCCTGGAGTGGGACCCGCGCCGGGAGACCGTGGTCATCGTCCTGACGAACTTCGACCCGACTCTGGCCGGCGACACCGCCCGCCGCATCCTCTCCTGGCTCCCCGAATAATGGGGAAGAATGGCCGGCGGCCATCAAGGGGTCGTTGTCGCCCCAGCAACTCCTGATCACTTTCGGGGCAATCGATCATTCGGACTTGGGAGGGGCTGCTTTCTTTTCCGCCTTGGCCTTTTTGCCCTTGGCCTCATCGGGGGCTTTCTTCGATTTTTCAGGCTTGCCGCCCCCTTTCTCTTTCGGCGGGGCGGCTGCCTTTTCCGCCTTCATCTTGGCCAACTGCTCCGCCAGCTTCTCCTGGTCGGCCAGCCTCCTCAGTCTCCTGTTCACGGCTCTGATGTCCGCCTGAATTCTCCTCAGGACGGGATCTTTCTCCGGCCCGCGGGATTCCCCGCCCTTCCCGGACAGGAACGCCATCCGGTCCTGGAGCTGCTTTTCAAAATAAACCTTTTGTCCCAGGAGTGTCTGCTTCCGCTTCGATCCCATTTCAGCCTCCTCTCGGATTCCTTGTACTTTCTCCGGCAGCTGGGGGTTCCAGAGAGAACCGCTCTCGTTCCGCCCGGAGGGCCGTTTGCGGGAGGGAATATATCAGGGTTTTTAATAAAAAACCATCTCCACGGAAGGGCACAAACCCCGGCGGCCCATAGGAACACAGGGTTCGTGCGCGAAAAAGGACGGAAATGAGTATTGTGTCCCCCATTTGAAGAGGCTTTTCCTTGACAGGCGAGACGGCCGAAGGTAACTTAGTTCCGCCGTCATAACAAGGAGATCTTCATGAACAAGCCGACTGAAAAACCAAAAAACCCCTGCTTTTCCTCGGGCCCCTGCGCCAAGCACCCCGGGTTCAGCCTGGATGAGCTCAAAGAGGCTCCTTTCGGCCGGTCTCATCGCGGCAGCCTGGGCAAAGCCAAGTTGAAGGAAGCCATCGACCGGACGGTGAAGATGCTCGGTTTGCCCGCCGGCTACCTGTGCGGCATCGTCCCCGCCTCGGACACGGGCGCCTTCGAGATGGCCATGTGGTCCCTCCTCGGCCCCCGCGGCGTGGACGTCCTCTACTGGGAGTCGTTCGGTCAGGGCTGGGCGACGGACATCCAGAAGCAGCTCAAGCTGCCCAACGTCCGGGTCTTCAAGGCCGACTACGGCAAGCTGCCCGACCTCAAGCAGGTCGATTTCACGAACGACGTCGTCTTCGTCTGGAACGGGACGACGAGCGGCGTCAAGGTGCCGAACGGCGATTGGATCCCCGACGACCGCGCGGGCCTGACCCTGTGCGACGCCACATCGGCCGTGTTCGCCCAGGAGGTTCCCTGCGGCAAGCTCGACGTCATCACCTTCTCCTGGCAGAAGGTCCTGGGGGGCGAGGCGGCCCACGGCATGCTCATCCTCTCGCCCCGTGCGGTCGCGCGCCTGGAGAGCTACGCGCCGCCCTGGCCCATGCCCAAGATCTTCCGCATGACCAAGGGCGGAAAGATCCTGGCGGAGATCTTCGAGGGCTCGACGATCAACACGCCCTCGATGCTGGCCAAC
>VGJG01000321.1 GCA_016867615.1 Candidatus Aminicenantota bacterium
ATCTCCCGCCCCCGCTTGTTCTTGAAGGACCAGGGTCGGACCCCGCCGAAGGCGACCTCGGCGTAATCCCCGGCCGCCGGGTCTCTGAGGAGGCGCACGGAGCCGCTCTCCAGGTCGAGGACGTAGGCCTTGGGCGGGTCGTTCGGACCCGATCCGAGAAAGACCGCCCGGGGGGCTTTTTTGGCCGCGCGGACGCCGCGGACGATATCCCGGCCGCAGTCCACGCGGATGAACGTCCCGGTCTCGGGGTCGCGACGATAGAGCCGCGCATAGGAGCCCTCCGTGACCGTGAGATACAGGGTCTTGCCGTCCGGCGCCCAAAAGGTGTCGCTGACCGAGGGGTCGAAGGTCCGTGTCAGGGGAAGGGCTTTCCCGGTCTCAAGGTCGAAGAGATACGCCTGGGTGTCGTAGTCGTTGGGGATCGCTCCTTTGGGCGTTCGGTCGCCCAGGGCGCCGAACAGGGAAGGCCCACCCAGAAAGAGGAGCTTCCGGCCGTCCGGGCTCCATTCCGCCCCCGAAAGCCAGGGTCCCTTCCACAGGGGGCGCGCTTCGAGCGTGGCGAGGTCGAGGAGGAAGAGCTCCGTGCCGCCGTAGGGGCGGACGGCGTCCAGGTACTGGCGCCCGAGAACGACGCTCTTTCCGTCCGGGTGGACGGCCGCGAGACCGGACGACAGGTCCCCGGCCGAGAGGCGCTGATGCGTGCCCTCCGGGACGTCGAGCTTATAGATATGGGTCTGGCGGCGCCAGAAAGGCTGCCGGTCGGGGAGGTTCTTGAACCTCCTCGTTCCCTCGGGGTCCTTTTCCGGATCATCGCTGATGGAATAGACGATAAAGGAACCGTCGGGCGACCAGACGCAGCGGCCGAGCCCCTTGACTTCTTGAAGGAGGGGCTCCGACGTCCCCCGGTCGAGATCCACGAGCCAGAGCGCGGCCGCAGACTTGTCGCGGACGATATAGGAAAAGCTCCTGCGGCCGGGCGCCCATTCGATGTCCGAGATCGACATGCCGCCCCGGTAGGTGCCCAGAAGCCCGCCGCCCGCGAGATCATGGAGCTCGAGCCAGGACTCGCTCTCTCCGCTCGAGGCCTTCGTACGGCTGAGCGAAACGCCGGCCAGGGCGCCGTCCTCCGAGATCGAGACCCCGGTGACGCGCGACGCGTCCAGAAGGTGGCGGAGCGACATCCTGTCCTCGGTCCAGGCCGAGACCTTGATCTCGTCCGGAGAAGTCGATTTCAGCGGGGTCAGGGAAGCCCGGACCGTCCAGGGAGACTCGACGGCCGGGTCGCGCAGCGCTTTGACCAGGACCACGTGGCGTCCGGCCTCAAGCTTGAGGTCGGCCGCCGTCTTCGGCTCGGCGACCGTCGACCCCTGGTCGGACTTCTTGTCCGGAGAAGTTTTCTGGGCCACGGACCGGCCGTCGACGTACACCTGGAAGAGATGGGGGCTCGAGACGCTCAGCTTGACCTCGGCCCATTCCAGGGCCGTAATGTGCGCCGCCAGATAGGCCGTCTGAGGCGTCGTCCCCGAGGCCGGCAGCGCGACGCCGCTCTCGCCCGCGTCGCGCTTGGTCCAGGACAGCGGCCCCATGCCGGGCCAGGCGAAAGCCCGCCCCTCGCCGGGAGCCAGCTCGACCGGGTCCAGGGGCTCGAACCTCAGCAAGTCGGCCAAGCCGAAGGCGCGTTTTCCCTCAGCGTTGAAAGCGGGCAGGGGAGTGGGAAAAGGGCCGGCGGCCAGCCAGGAAAGCAGGGGGATCTCCGCGGCCCGGGACGGTTCCTGAGGCCGGGAGGCTCGGGGCGCGAAGAACAACAGGACGGCCAGGGCGAAGACCAAGGCCGACGCCGGCGGCCGAAGAACGGAATCGCGTTTGAATTGTCGGTGCATGTCGGAAGCCTCCTCGAGGGATTATTCGGTTCCCCTCCCCGTCTTTTTTTCCTTGACATGGAAGTCGAACCAGTCGAGCATCTCGGCCAGGGCATGAAGGACCGATTCCCGCGCGGCGTAGCCGTGGCTCTCCAGGGGGAGCAGGACCAGGCGGGCCGTGGCGCCGAAGCCCTGGAGCGCGGCGAACAGCCGCTCGGACTGTATGGGGAACGTTCCCGAATTGTTGTCCGCCTCGCCGTGGATGAGCAGGATCGGCTCGTTGATCTTGGGGGCGTGCATGAAGGGCGACATGCGGATGTAGCTCTCCGGGGCCTCCCACAGCGTGCGGCGCTCGCTCTGGAACCCGAAGGGCGTCAGGGTCCGGTTGTAGGCCCCGCTCCGGGCGATGCCCGCGGCGAAGAGGTCGGTGTGGGCCAGGAGGTTGGCGGTCATGAAGGCCCCGTAGCTGTGGCCGCCCACGCCCAGACGGGTCGTGTCCACGGCCCCCGACTCCTGGAGCGCTTCGACCGCGGCCCGGGCGTCGGCCTCGAGCTGTTCGACGAACGTGTCGTTTACCGTTTTGGGGTCGCCGACGATGGGCATCTCCGCGCCGTCGAAGACGGCGTATCCCCTCAGGAGAAAGAACAGGTGGGAGGCGCCGCGGAAGAAAGTGAAGCGGTTCGGGGAGGAACGGACCTGGCCGGCCACGGCCGCGTCGGTGTACTCCAGGGGATAGGCCCAGACGACGGCGGGCAGTTTCGTTCCCTGCTCATAGCCCGGCGGCAGATACAGGATCCCGGACAGGTCCAAACCGTCGGCCCTCTTGTATTTGACCAGCCTCTTGGTCAATCCCGCGAGCGCGGGCGCCGGGTCGGCGTAATCCGTCAGACGCCAGCGCTGCCCCGTCCTGACGTCGACCCGGTGACAGTTGGGCGGATCCGTCGGGGACTCCGAGCGCACAAGCATGAGACGCCGGGAGCCGCCCTGGAAGGCGAGGAAGGTCTCGTGCCTCCCGGGAGCGGTTTGAAAGACCCTCTTTTTTTCCAGGTTTCTGATGTTGAGCCTGTCCAGGAACGGGCGGCTTCCCTGAGGGGAGGCCCCTTCCCCCGAAAGATAGATCCAGTCTCCGTCGAGCGGGGCGACCCACTGTCCGGAGAGGTTCTGGGACATCACCGGCCGGCCGGGGTCGTTGTAATCGTCCCGGGCGTTCAGGTCGAAGACCGTCCTCGGGGCGGACCCGGGACGGGCGGCGTCGAGGAGGGAGGTCGTCCTCCGGGATTTCTTCCAGTCGTATTCCGAGAGCAGGGCCAGGTCCTTCGAGCCCAGCCAGACGAGTCCGGCGAACCTCAGCTTCGTCCGGGACGTCTCCCGCGGCTTCTCCCGGAAGGGAGC
>VGJG01000322.1 GCA_016867615.1 Candidatus Aminicenantota bacterium
CTCCTGAGCGTAGTATCCCGCCGCGTCGAATGTCCGGCTGGGTTGATGATAAAAGGGAGCGATGCTCACCGATCCCAGGGTGACCAGCAGCCGCACCTGATTCCGCCTGGCTTCATCCAGTTCTTGTAGGAAGCCGGCCATGTTTGAGTGGCGGGCGTAGGTGACGATCCCCGACATTCCATAGCGGAGGGCTCCGATTTCCACGGGAGCGTACATCGCTCCCCACGGCTTTGAGCAGGGCGGAAAAACGAAGTCGGCGCCGCCGACTGAAAGACAGCCGGCTCCCGCCCATAAAAAGATCAATCCAAAGACCGCGGCTCTTTTCATGTTCGAAAGTCCTCCCTGCTTGTTTAATATCGGAGTCGCCGCGCCGATGTCAAACAGATCGCGCCCCTTTCACAAGCAGGGAGGTCCCGTAGCCCCGATTCTCCGCGCGCCTGGCGGATGTCTGAAGCCGCGCGGGAGCGGACACGCTCCTCGGGTTTTTTTTGAGCCCTTCATGGGCCTCGGATTCCTTGACATCGTTCGAGGGGGACACTATGCTTGTCCGCTCCGGAAAGCCGGAAGACGAAAAGGAAGCTGCGGCCGCGCAGAGGAACGTCCGGAAGGAAAGACTCGAAGAACCCGATGAGAGAGAATAAAGCCATGGACCGAAGGCTGGTCGTCGTCGGCGCGCTCGTCATCCAGGTCAGCCTGGGCGCGGTCTATATCTGGAGCGTGTTCCAGACGCCGCTTCAGGCGGCCTTCCCTTCCTGGTCCGAGAAGGACGTCACCCTGCCCGCCCAGCTCGTGCTCGTCTTTTTCGCCCTGGCGGTGATCTTCGGCGGAAGGCTTCAGGACAAGATCGGGCCTTCCCGGGTCGCGACCGCCGGCGGGATCGTTCTGGGGACGGGATTGCTCCTGGCCGCCCTGACGGAGAAATTCGGCCCGGAAACGGGCCTGATCTGGCTCATCCTGTCTTTCTCGGTCCTGGGGGGGATCGGCATCGGGGCCGCTTACGTCTGCCCCATCGCCGCCTGCGTGAAATGGTACCCCGACAAGCGGGGCTTGATCACCGGGCTCGCCGTCGCCGGCTTCGGCGCCGGGGCGTTTTTCTTCGCCCCCCTGGCGAAAGCCCTGATATCCGGGGACCGGTACCGGATCCTGGGCCTCGACCTTTTTGGCTTGCCGCGGCTCGGCGTTTTCAACGCCTTCGCCGCGCTCGGCGTCCTGTTCCTGGTCGCCATTGTCGCCGGCTCGCGGCTGCTCCGCAATCCGCCCCCGGGCTACGCTCCTCCGGGAGATGCGCGGCTCCGGGAAGCGCCGTGCTCCGGCGCCGTTCCCGTAAAAACGGATTTTTCACCCCGGGAGATGCTCCGGACCGGCCGCTTCTGGCTTCTGTGGCTCGCCTTTTTCGCCGGCTGCGCCGCCGGCCTGCAGGTCATCATGAAGGCTTCGCCCATCTGGCAGTCCTTCCGCCTGGGGTCGATGGCCGCCCCCGTGGCGGAGGCGGACTTCAACGCCGTGGCAGCGGCCGGGGCGACGGCGGTCGCCGTCCTGGCCATTTTCAATTCCCTGGGCCGCATCCTGTGGGGGAAGCTGTCCGACGGCCTGGGCCGGAGAACGACCCTGTTCCTGATGTTCGCCCTGTGCGGCGCCGTCATGCTGGCCCTCGACTCGCTCCGCGCGTTCCCGCTCTACCTGGCAGGCGTGTGCGTCGTCGGCCTCTGCTTCGGCGGGTTTCTGGCCCTCTACCCCGCGGTGACGGCGGACTCCTACGGCACGAAGCACATCGGCGCCAATTACGGATGGATGTTCTCCGCCTACGGCGCCGGCGGCTTCTTCGGGCCCTATCTCGCCGCCTGGCTCATGAAAGCGGAGGACCGGATCCCCTACCTGACCCGGGACGGCGCCGGCGCCCTCGTGGAGAAGTCGTTCGTCCCGGGAAATTACAGGAGCGCGTTCATCATATCCGGCCTGGCCTGCCTCGCCGCCGCGGCTCTCGTCGCCGTCGCCCTAAGAAAAAAATGACGGCCGGACGGCGCCGGGGTCCGTTCATTAAAATCCACAAGGTTCCCGGGCGTCTTGCAGGTCAGCCGATGGCGCTATTGAGATTTGACATCGCCCGCCGGGGGATTTATATTTGACCTAAGATCGGCCGCGAATCCATGGTGACATTTTCCGTGAACAAACGCGGCGGCTGATCAAGGAGGGGCTCTTGATGAGAGCGCGCGCCGTCGGTCCCTTCGCCCTCGCGGCCCTGATTTTGGGTTTCGCATCCTGGCTCCGTCCCGCCCCGCCGGCCAAGAAACCGGCCCCGAAGTCCTCCCCGCCCTACACGGTCATGGTCTCGCTCCAGGCTCATTCTCCGTACGCGCCCGACGGCCGGATGTCCATCGCCGACCTCGCTTTCAGCGCGACATTCAAGGATGTCGTGTTCACCTATGATCATCCTCGGGGCGTCTTCCTGACCGAGAAGCACGACGGCAAGCTGTTTCTCACCCGGCACGAATTCAACGACGTCTGCGACGGGGAGGAACGGCATAGGCCCTGGGTCAAGAAGCCCTGGCCGGTGGAGTTTCCCGCTTCGCTCGTCGAAGGCTGGATCGAGAGGGAGGAGGCCGAACCGCCCTCGGACCCGTTCGGCATCCCGCTCGAGCCTCTCGTCCCGGACAAGGTCAAGCTCGGCTTCTACGCCCGCTTCGGCCTGCTGGACCTGGAGTGGTTCTCGAAACTCGGCTCGTGCGTCCTGTCGAACATGCTTTATGAGTTCGAGGCCCCCCTGTGGCCGCTCATCGGGGGCAAGCCGGTCACCCTCAAGTTCGACTACGAGGGCGACTACCCGGAGGACAAGGGGCAGTGGTGGATCGAGTTCATCCCCGGACGTCGTTGACCAGCGGAGGACATGTCTTGCGCGAGAAGAACCGGCCCATTCCGGCCCCCCCCCCCGCCCCTAACAATTTAGGGGAGCAGAGGACGGCGCCTCCGGCAAGGCCGCGGGCAGGGAGCGAAGCGACCGTTGGAAGGGGTAAACGCGAAGCGGATTCCCCCTCCGAGTTGACTATGGTTAAGCGAGGTGATCGATGAAAATCAAAAACAGGGTCGTTTTTCCGGTCTTTCTGTTTCTGGCGGTGACGCTGGCTCTGGCCGGGTCATACAAGCCGTCGGAGATCGTGCCCGAGGTCAAGAGCCTGGCCCAGAAGATGGAATGGGCGCCGGACAAGACCGCCGAGCTCGTCCAAAAGGTGGAAGCCGCCCTGAAGAGCGAAGAG
>VGJG01000323.1 GCA_016867615.1 Candidatus Aminicenantota bacterium
GACAAGATAAACGCCCGCCCTGTCCCGGGCCAGGGCGACGATCCGGAACAGCCTGTAGAGCATGAAAAAGATGGCGGCCGTCACGGCCAGGATGCCGATGAAGCCGCTCTCCTCCCCCAGAACGGCGAAGATGAAATCCGTGTGCCTGGCCGGCAGGAAATTGAGCTGGCTCTGGCTGCCCTGCTTGAACCCCTTGCCCGACAGGCCTCCGGAGCCGATGGCGATCTTGGACTGTTGGATCTGATAGCCCGCTCCCTGGGGGTCTTGGCCGGGCGAGATCAAGGTCACCAGCCTTTGTTTCTGATAATCCTGGAGCAAGACGTTCCAGCCCAGGAAGCCGATCCCCAGGGCCAGCAGAAGAAGAACGACCGCCGTCCTGCGGCTCAGGCCGGCCAGGATCAGAACTCCAAGAAAAATGGGGATATAGGATACGGCTGTCCCCATGTCCGGCTGGAGAACGACCAGGATGAGGGGCAGCCCCACGACGCTCCCGCTCAGGACCAGCATGGCCGCGGAAATTCTGTTCCGCCGGTAATCGCCGAACAGCCTGGCCAGTAAGAGGATGAGGAAGACCTTCATCAATTCCGAGGGCTGAAAGCCGACCGAAGCCAGGCGGTACCAGCTTTTCGTCCCCGCGGTCAGGCGGCCCCAGAGCAGCAGTCCGCCCAACATCAGGATCCCGGCGCCGTAGAGAAACGGGGCGTAGGCCACCAGCGCTTTGTAATCCACGATCAGGACCAGCCCCAGGGCCGTGAGGCAGACCACGATCCATACGGCCTGGCGGAGGTGGAACTGGCCGGGCAGATAGTGCATGGCGCTGTAGATGAGGACGCAGCCGACGATCGAGTTGAGGATGAGGACGCCGAGCAACAGCCAATCGACTTCGCCCAGATGGCGGCGGTTGATCATCGGTCCCCCGAGAAGAGCCGGCGGTAAAGGTCGAACAGCTCGCGGGCCAGCGGGGCGGCCGTCGCACCCCCCATCCCGCCGAATTCGACCAGGACCGTGACCGCCACTTCGGGGTCGTCGCGGGGAGCGAACCCGGTGAACCAGGAATGGGTCTTGACGTCCTTGTACCTCCGGGCCAGGCGGTCGGCCCTCTGAGCGCTTACGGTTTGGGTCGAGCCCGTCTTGCCGCAGACGTCGAAACCCTCCACCCGGGCCCCCCGCCCCGTCCCCTCGCGATTGACCGATTCCCACATGCCCTTGACGATCTTATCGAAATGAGTGCGATTGATGTCCTTGCGAAGAAGGACGTCCACGCTTTCCCCGGAGTCGAATTCCCGTTCCCCGGCATCCGCGGAAAGCATGAGCCGCGGAGTGAGTTTTCGTCCCCTCCGGGCGATGAACCCCGTATGGACGGCCACCTGGAGGGGCGTGACGAGCAACGGGCCCTGGCCGATGGACACGGAGATCGTCTCGCCCGGAAACCAGGGGGCCTTTCGAGCCGTCTTTTTCCATTCCTGAGTGGGCACCAGTCCTTCCTTCTCTCCGGGAAGGTCGATTCCCGTCCTCCGTCCGAAGCCGTACAGCCCGGCATGCCGGGCGATGTCGTCGATCGCAAGCCTCTTGCCCAGGTTGTAGAAATAGATGTTGCAGGAATGGCGAATGGCCTCCGTCAGATTCTGCGCGCCGTGCCCCCCGGCCGCCCAGCAGTTGAACGGCTCGCCGTAAATGACGACCGTTCCGCTGCAGAAATACGTCGTCCGCTCGTCGATCAGCTCCATGTTGAGGGCGGCCAGCCCCATGGTCAGCTTGAAGACCGACCCCGGGGAATAGAGCCCGCGTATCGCCCTGTTCTCCAGGGGAAAATCGGGGCTGAAGGCCAGCGACCTCCATTCCTCGGGGGTGAAGCGGTTGATGAACTTGTTCGGGTCGTAGTTCGGGTAGCTGGCCATGGCCAGGACGCCGCCGGTCTTGAGGTCCAGAACGACCACCGCCCCTTCCCTGCCCTCGAGCAGTTCCTCCGCCTTTTTCTGGAGGTCGAAATCCAGGTGGAGCTTCAGGGCCGGACTGGTCCTGGGCTCGCTCCTCTCCAGTTCTCCCTGGCGCCGCCCCCGGCTGTCCACGACCTCCACGAGACGGCCGGGGCGGCCGGCGAGGCGGGTCTCGTATTCGGCCTCGAGGCCCATCTTGCCTATCAAGTCTCCCGGCCTCCTGTCCACCAGGCGCGGATTCTTGAGCTCGGATTCGGAGATCTCCTGGAGGTATCCCAGAAGGTGCGAGGCGTGCACGCCGAAAGGATAGTGGCGCTTCGGCTCGGCGACGATGACCAGCTCCGGGAATTCGAGCTGCCGGGCGTCGATGCGCGAGACTTCCTCCAGGCTGAGATTTTCCTTGATCGGCAGGGGCTTGAAAGCGGGCTGCTTTCCGTAGCGCTCCGTTCTCCTCTTGAGCTCCTGGGGAGGAATGTCCAGCAGGCGGCTGACGGCGGCCAGGGAACCTTCCGGGTCGGGCGTGTTCTCCGGAATGAGCGCCGTGGTGAAGGAGCCGATGTTCTTGACCAGGATGACGCCCTTGCGGTCCGTGATCAGCCCCCGGGGCGCCGGGAGAACGGACTCCCTGATCCTGTTTTTCTCGGCGAGCTTCCAGAACGTCCGGTAGTCGAGGATCTGGGTTTTCCAATAATAAAAAAGGGTGAGGACGAAAAGGATCTCGATGCCCAGGACCACTCCCCGGGCTCTTCGCCGGACCCGGGACAGGTCCTCATAGATGGGGTTATCGGACATGGCGTTTTCGAAAGGCGCGATAGGCAGCCAAAGCGGCGGCGCCGGCCAGGGCGGTGACGAGCGGCCTGGCCGCGAGGAGAGTCCTCAAGCCGGTCAGGGGATGACCGACCGTCAGGGCGGCCCACAGGCTCCAGAGGACGAGCTCCAAGCCCGTCATGACGAAAAGAAAGACGGCGTTCCTGAAGAAAGGCAGGACATGGATGCGCTTGGCCACGGCTCCGGCGAAGAAGCCGACGACGGTCATGGAGAAGCCCGAAAGGCCGAAAACGCCCAGGGACAGGGAGTCCGCGGCCAGCCCGCAGCAGGTGCCCATGACCGCGCCGAACACTTCCCCCTCCGTCAGCGCGGAGAATAAGACGGCCAGCAGAAAAACATGGAGGAGGGGCGTCCATTCGCCCGCCGCCCGGGAAAGGATCATGTGCAGGACCAGCGCGGCGGCCAGCCCCGCTGCCCCCCGGACGAAAAGCCTCATCGTCCCCCCCCCCCCCCCCCCCCCCTGTCCCCCGC
>VGJG01000324.1 GCA_016867615.1 Candidatus Aminicenantota bacterium
CAGGGCGATCGACGAGGGGCCCGGCCGCTCCATGAACCCCAGGACAAGAATCGCCGCCCCGGCCAGGAGGTAGATCAGGGGAAAGACGGGGAATCCCGGCATGCGGTAGGGCAGCTCTTTCCCGCGTCTCAGGAGGAAGACGCCGAAGACGGCCAGGAGGGGGAAGATGCCCAGGGAGAACCCCATGTATGTCAGTATCTCGTCGAGGGATCCCGACAGGACGATGACGCCGGCGATCGCCGCCTGGAGGAGGATGGACGCCGAGGGCACGCGCCGCCGGGGATGGACGGCGGCCACCCGCTTGAAGAACAGGCCGTCCCGGGCCATCGAATAATACACCCGCGGACCGAGGATGATGAAGGCGCTCAGGGAGGAGAACTGGGCGAAGGCGATGAGCAGGGTGATGAGCTTGGTCGCCGAGGCGCCGAACAGGCGGCTCGCGGCCAGGCCTCCCACGGGGATCACGCCGCTCATATCCGCCGTCGGCAGGGCATAGACGTAGAAGACGTTCAGGCCGGCGTAGAGAAGAATGACCGCCCCCGTCCCCAGCAGGAGGGAACGGGGGATGTTCCGCCGGGGGTCGCGGACTTCCGAGCCGATGTAGGCCGCCGCGTTCCAGCCGCTGTACGAAAACATGATCCACATCAGGGACAGCCCGATGACTTTCCAGCCGCCGAGGTCGAAGCGATAGGGCTCGACGGCGGCGAAATGGGCCCAGTCGCCGCCGCTCCGCGTCAGCCCGACGACGACGAGGGCCGCGATCAGGCCGACCTTGAGGGCGGTAAGGACGTTCTGAACCCGGGCGCCCCAGCGGAGGCCCTGAAGGTGGAGGAGGGTGAAAATCAGGATGGCCGCCAGGGCGTAGAGTTTCATCATCAGCCCTCCGGGGATCCCGGGAACGGACAGGACCTCCGGAAAAGCGCGGGCCAGGTACTCGGTCACGCCGATGGCCGAGGCGGCGATGGGCGCCGAGAAGCCCACGAAAAAAGACACCCAGCCGCTGAGAAAGCCGAGCAGCGGGTGATACAGCCGGGAGAGGAAGAGGTACTCTCCGCCCGCGTGCGGATAAGCCGCGCCGAGCTCGCTGTATGCGAACGCCCCGGCGAGGGCCACGAGCCCCCCCACCGCCCACAGCCCCAGGAGCAGCAGGGGGTGGCGGAGCTGTTCCATGAGCAGGCCGGAGGTCGTGAAAATGCCCGCGCCGATCATGTTGGCGATGACGATGTTCGTCAGGGGAAAGAGGCCCAGCCGCCGTTCCAAGCCGCCGTTTTTTGAGTTCATCTCAGGCTAGTATAGAGCAGGAGCGGCCCGTCTGCCACCCCGCAATGAGTGCGGCAGCGGAGATCCGGTGTTGATTTCGGGCGGCGGCGGAGATACTATCCAAAAGGAAAAGGAGGGCTGTCCCCGTGAAACGGTTTCCGATTCTGATGACGGCCGTTATTCTGGTTTTGCCCGTCTTGCCCGCGGAGGTCGAGCCGCCCCCCGGAGAGAATCCGCTCGCGGCCTTGATCGAAAGGCTAATCGTCAGAGAAGGCGCGGATGAAACCGGTGCCGCTTATCTCCGCAACCTGACGCCGCCCCTGTTTGATTTTCTACGAAGCCGGCTTCCCCCCGAAGCGCTGGCCCCGCTTTATGAGGCCGGCTCGATGGCGGAATTGAGGTCGGTTCTCAAAGAGCAAGTCGGCCCCGGTGTCCTCGATTTCGGCGCGGCGATGTTCGAATATTTCGAGAATCAGCCGGACTCGAATAAGGCCGTCGGTTTCTCTTCCTGGAAAACCGCCGTTTCGGAAAGGTTCGTCTTCTTCTTCCGGCCGGAAAGCCGGGCGGAGGAAGACGCGGATTTCATCGCCGCGTCCTGTGAAGAAGCTCTTTCAGCTATCCTTTCAACCCTGGACATGGAACACGAGGTCGCTCGCAATCAAGAGAGGCTCCATTTTGCGCGGCCGGACCAAACGATCGGAGTTCAGGACGTCCCTTCCGCGGGCCGCATCGCCGTTTATCTCCACCCGGCCCGGTCCTCGGGCGGCGACAAGCTCAAGAAATCCCTCGGAGGCATGACGTTTGGGGCCACCATCCTTCAGGAAGGGCCGGAGAAAGGCGCCGGACGCTTGACGGCACGCATCGACGCCCTCTACCTCAACCCTCTTTTTCTGTCTGTTCTACATCATGAGATCGCCCATGCCGCTTTGTTCCTGGGGAGTTTCGATGCCACGGCTCTTTCGGCCAAGGCCCTTCAGGGAGAATCCGACCTGAGGAAAGCTTTCTTTGCCGGATACAAAGCCATTCCGCCCTTTCTTCAGGAGGGGGTCGGAGATTGCCTTTTCTATTATCAGGTCATTTATCCGCGGTGGCCGCTTTTGCCTTCACCTCGAGAGATGACGCGGGAGCTTGCCGGCTCCAAGGGGTTGATTCCGTTGGTCAAACTCCTCAAGGAAGGGTCGGCCTTTCGCTCCCAGCGCCGCAAGGCGTATTCTCTCCAGGCCGCGACAGTCATCGACTATGTGTTCCGGGAGTACGGACCGGCGAAGCTCAAGGCCTGGCTTCTTTCCCCGGTCAAAGACGGAGTGAAATCTTTTGAGAACATTTACGGCCTTGCCGTCGAGGATTTTGAGTCGCGATGGAAGGCTTCTCTTTTGGGAGAGCAAGAATAATGAGACATCGGTCGTCGGCCTGTCTGGTCTTGGCCCTGGTTTTCTTGTCCAACGCAATGTTCGCTCTGGACGGTCTCGTGCCGCGCTTTGAACTCGAGCCCTGCGGCATCGCCCTCCGCCGCACGGCCCGACCGGACGCGTATTTCGACAAGGCGGGACGCCGGTTCGCCGTCCTGGGGACGGAGAGCGGAACGTTCGAGGCCTGGGCCTACCCCTTGAAGCTCGTCAGGAATTTCGAGTTTTCCTTCCTGCTTCCGACGGGCGCGACGCCGCTTCGCGGCCGCGACCTCGTGCGCTCGGCGGTCGTGACTCCGGCGGCCGTGACCCTGACCTTCGTCCACCAATCGTTCACCGTGCGGGCCGTGTTCGTCACGGCCGTCGACGAGCCGGGCGCCGTCATCCTTCTGGCCGTGGACTCACTCGAGCCCCTGACCGTGGTCTGCGGCTTTCTGCCCGTTCTCCAGCCCATGTGGCCCGCGGGCCTGGGCGGGCAGTATGCCTCCTGGAACGATTCGCTCAGGGCTTACCTCCTCTCCGAGCCGACGCGCAGGAACCACGGCTTCGTCGGCTCGCCCGCCGCCCG
>VGJG01000325.1 GCA_016867615.1 Candidatus Aminicenantota bacterium
ATCAGTGTATTATCAGAGCCCGGGGGGAGGGCTTCGACGCCTGGCGCGGTTCCAATCGCCGCGGAAGCTCCGGGTTTCTCAGTCGGCTTCGCGATACGCCCCCCTGCGGGGGGCTGTGCTCAGCCGGCCGGCTGGAATATGCCGGAAGCCCCTCGAAACCCGTTGCTTCCTTGCTGAACTGCTGGCGTCTCACCCCTCCCCTTGGCTCTGCTTACGCGTCCGCGAAGCGGAAATCAGGCCGTTCGGACCAGGGCGCCCGTAGCGCCGAAACCGGCGGATTTCATAGGCAAGGCTCCGTCGAATATCCGGGATTTTAAATCCGGCGGGGGGGAGGGAGATCGCCCCGCGCATTCGGGCCGGTCGGCCTCTATGCGAGGCCGGCCCGCAGAGAATGGGGGGGAGCAGATGGGGCCGACGGGTATGATGTCTCCCTAGGGAGAGGGGATTTTCTTTAGCACGGAGGCGGGGTGACTTTCCCAGATGTCCCGCCTGACGACTTCGTATTCGGTGTCCAGGATCCGGATCCTCGCGCCCTCGGGCGGGGCCGGGATGCCGAGGAGGATGACTTCCTCCAGGGTCTTTACGAAATCGACATAGGGCCGATAGCGCTCCTTGCCGCTCACCGGGGTCAGGATGATCTTTTCCCCGGTGAGGAAAGTGAGATAATAGGCCGTCCAGTAATCGGCGTATCCCCCCCTCACCTTTTCCGCGGCCAGGTCCCGGGCCATGAGCTCATGCCAGGCCGGGGAACGGTGGTTTTTCCAGACGGGGATGTGGGCCGCCAGGGAGTTGGCCAGGAACGCGGCCAGGAGGACCCAGCCGGCGGGAGCGCTTTTTTTCGTCAAAGCCTTAAGGCCCAGGGCCAGCCCGACCGGCAGGCAGAAAAAGAGGGGAACGAAAAACCGGGTCGTGTTCGGGTCCTCGAGCCGCGTGCCGGCGATGCCGAGGGCCCAGGTCGTGAGGAAGAGCGCCAGAAGAGGAAAGACGGGTTCGACGGGCGTCCCCTCGCGGAACCTCCGTCTCGTTTGGGACCACAGCCCCGCCGCTAGGAAGACGGTGACGGCGACCGCCACGGCCATCGACACCTGCTGCAGCGCGGGAATGCGGCTGGAACCCGCCAGCCGGACCGTCATCTCCGGGACGGCCAGGGTCAGGTTCTTGATGATTTGGGGCAGAGCCATGAGGCCGCCGGGCGACGAGGGCGAGAGCCCTGTCGCGTACCCCGCCAGGGCTGGGGAGAACCCGGCCAGGAACCCGAGCGCCAGGAACCGGGCTCCCGCATCGGCCCGGAACTTGCGCCAGAGCGGCAAAGCCTTTCGATAATGGGCGGCGGCGAAGACCAGGAGGGCGAGCAGCACGCTGGTCCTGAAGATCGGCCACAGGTAGAGCTTGACCTTGAGGCGGCCGAGCGTCCAGAACCAGTCGCCACGAATCCAAAGGAAACAGGCCAGGGCCAGATTGGCGAGGTTGTAGAAATTGATGACGGCCAGGAAGGCCTTCGCGGCCCGGGGCAGCGGCGCGCGGCGGAGGAGGAGAACGTTGTTCCAGAGACGCGACAGGCTGAGGGCCGCCGCTTTCGCCTTCCATTTCAGCCATTCCTCCCGCCCGAATCTCTTGACGACCGCCGTCAGGAGGATCGCCGCCCAGAAGACGAGGATCAGGCGGAAGTAGTACCAGGAGAACCCGGCGACGAGGCCGGAGAGGAAGAACAGCGTTTTCCGGCGGTCTCCCCGCAGATACCGGTCGAAGAGGATGAGGTGGATGACGCCGAAGAACATGACGAACGTGTAGTTGTAAACGGAAAATCCTGCCTGGAAAAACGCGGGCGGGGCCAGGGCGAGGACGAGCGTGGCGATGTGCGCGCTTCGGGGGTCGAGCACGCGGCGGGCGTAGCGATGGAACAGCCAGACCGTCAGGAGCGAGAAGACGAAGGGGATCACATGGCTGACGGCGGGGGTCGCGCCGAAGACTTTGAACAGGGGGGCGAGGAGCAGGGGGTCGAGGGCTCCGTAATAAGCCTCTCCCCAGTAATAGATGGAAAACTCTCCCCGAAGAAAACGGCGGGCCATGAGGCCCAGGACGGCGGTGTCCGAGCTGAAAAAAAGGTCCCAGTAGAGAAGATAAGGGAGGCGGACGAGCGCCGCCAGCCCGAGGATGAGAACGAACGGGCCTTCCCTGGCGAGCGCTCTCGAACTCAGGGGCATGTCGTGAACTCCGCGGTCCCGGTACGGTTTTCGGCTCGGGTCATCATATTGACGACGGGGGAGACCGTCAAGCCTCTCGGGCGCCGTCGCGGACGCGGCGGGACAGGTAATTTTCCTCCCCCCCTTGACAAACCCCCCGGCCGGGCGTATTTTGTCTGTGGTGAACAAAATGGTGAACAAGCCCAGCCCGGAGCTGACCAAGAGGCAGCGGCGCGTTCTGCAGGCCCTGGAGGCTTTCGTTTTGGAGCACGGCTACGCCCCGACGATCCGCCGCCTGGGCGAGGAGTTGGGCATCACCAGCCCCTCGGCCGTTTTCAAGCACGTCCGGAGCCTGGAGCGCAAAGGCTATCTCAGCCGCGAGGCGGGCGGGCTGCGCCTGGCCGGCCGGCCCGTGGCGGCCGCGGGACGGGTCCGGGTGCCGCTGCTCGGCCCGGTTCCGGCGGGCTGGCCCCGCGAGTCCTTTGATCTTCCGGGCGAGACCGTGGACGTCCCGGAGTGGATGGTCGGCCGCCGGGCGGCGAACGTCTTCTGCATCCGCGTCGAGGGCAAGTCGATGATCGACGCCCACATCGACGACGGCGACCGGGTGGTCATCGAGCGCACGGACACGGCCGCCTCGGGGGAGATGGTCGTGGCGCGACTGGACGACGGCTCGGTCACCCTCAAGCGGCTGCGGCGCGAGAACGGCCGCATCCTGCTCGTGCCCGAGAACCCGGAGTTCGCGGCCGTCGAGGTCCGCGAGCTGCGGGTGCTGGGCCGGGTGATCGGCGTCCTGAGGAAGTACTGACGGGGCGGTCCGCGCCCCACAAACCGTTTCGTTCCCGTGCGCTTCGGCGCTGGGGCCGCGCCCCTCCCGCCTTCCCGTCGGGAGCGGGCGCGGCGCCCTTTCTAAAGAAAGGAAGAGAGAGAATGCGAGGTCGTGCCCCCGGTGAAGTCATGAACGCCCGAAGCCGACGGTTCATCGTCCACATCGACATCGACGCCTTCTTCGCCGCCGTGGAGACGCTCCTCGACCCG
>VGJG01000326.1 GCA_016867615.1 Candidatus Aminicenantota bacterium
GACGAAGGCATAGTCGTCCAGGAACGCCGGGATGGCCGCTTCGCCGTTCCTGTACCGGTGGAACAGGCCCCCGTCGGGCCGCCGCATTTTTTCCCCGAGGAAGTCGGCTGTCCGCTCCGCTTCCCGGAGAAAATCCGGCCTGTCGAGCTCGCGTCCGCAGACGCTCAGGGCGGCGACGGCCAGTCCGTTCCAGTCGGCCAGGACTTTGTCGTCCCTGAGCGGCCGGAGCCTGCGGCTTCTGGCCGCGAGAAGCTTGGCCCGCGCCCCGGCCAGGCGATCCGCCGAGCCTCCTCCTCCCGGACTCCCCGAGACCGCCTCCCATCCGGAGGGGGCGAGATGAAGGATGTTCTTTCCGTCCGGCGCCCTCCCCGCCTCGGAGAAATTCCCCCCGGGCGAGACCCGAAAATGAGCCAGCGCCTCCTCCGCCTCCCCGGGGTCGAGGATCCGCCTGACCTCCTCCTCGGTCCAGAGGTAGAATTTTCCCTCCTCCCCCTCGGAGTCGGCGTCCTCGGCCGAGGCGAACCCTCCCCCGGGCATCACGAGGTCGCGGAGCATGTACTCCAGGACGCGCTCGGCCGTCTCCTTGAATTCCGGGCGGTTCGTCGCCAGCCCGCCCTCGGCATAGGCCAGGGCCTGGAGGGCCTGGTCGGAGAGCATCTTCTCGAAGTGGGGGACGAGCCATTCGCGGTCGACGGAGTAGCGATGGAATCCGCCGCCGAGATGATCGAACAGGCCGCCCCGGGACATCGCCTCCAGGGTCCGGACGGCCATGCTCTCCGCTTCCGCCCGCCCCGTCCGGCGCGCGTAGCGCAGGAGGAAAGTGAGCTGATGGGGCACGGGGAATTTCGGAGCCGGCCCGAAACCTCCCCGGGCGCCGTCGAAGGAGGCCTCGAGCTCCCTGAAGGCCTCCTCGCCGAGGTCCGTACCGGCCGGCGGCGTCTCGTCCGGCGGAGAGGTCTGCCGCACCATGGCCTGCCGGATCCTTTCCGCGGCGGCGGCGACCGTTTCGGGGTCCGAACGCCAGGCCTCACGCAGCCGGGGGATGAGCGCTTTCATACCCAGGCGCCCGGCGCGGTTTTCCCTGGGGATATAGGTTGCGGCGAAGAAGGGGCTTTTGTCCGGCGCGAGCAGGACGGTCAGGGGCCATCCTCCCGAACCGGTCAGGAGCTGGCAGACGGACATGTAGTAGTGGTCCAGGTCCGGGCGCTCCTCGCGGTCGACCTTGACGCAGATGAAGGCCTCGTTGAGCAGCCGGGCGACCTCCTCGTCCTCGAAGGACTCCCTCTCCATGACGTGGCACCAGTGGCAGGTCGCATAGCCGATCGAAAGAAAAACGGGCTTGTCGTCCCGCCGGGCCGCGGCGAACGCCTCCTCCCCCCAGGGATACCAGTCCACGGGGTTGCGGGCGTGCTGGAGGAGGTAGGGGTTTTTTTCTTTGGCCAGGCGGTTCATGGGGTCTCCTCACCGCGGACGGCGGGACGCCGGCGTTCTTGGAGCGGGAAAAGCGGACGGTTCAAGCGGCCTCTACTTCAGGGAGATGGCGAACTTTTCTTCCAGGTGATCGGGGTGATAGGACAGCTTGGCCTTGCGCAGGCCGGGCTCGCCCAAGTCTTGTTCGCGGTTGACGGCCGGCGTCCCGGCCCACCGCCGGCGGCAGAACTCGCGGTTGATGACCGGATACAGCCCCCGGATCTCGGGATCGGCCTTTTCGACGTGGATGACCGCCGTCCGGGCATTCAGGAGTTCGCCCAGGGTGAAGGCCTTGATTTCCCCCCCCACCCGGATCACGCCGCCCGATACGCCCAGGGCGGTGAAATGAGACAGCGCCTCTTGGACGGCCTCGTGCTCTCCGATGAGGTCCAGGTCGTCCTCGCAGCGTTTGAACGCGCACCAGGCCTCGGTCAGCCTCAGGCTTTCGGGTACGTGCCCGGCGTCAAAAGGCTCGTAGGTGAAGTCGTGAGCCTTGGTGAATTGGGCGATGTGGTTGCGCTTGCCGTGGTAGCGGGATCCGGCGAGCTCGATGAGGTCGCGGCTGAGATAGACATAGTCATAGTCGTCCCGGGCGGGGGAGATCGAGAACTCCGGCCGGGGTTGCAGCTCTTCGGCTAAAATCCGATCGGCGCGGCGGATCCGGGCGGCGGCCGGGCCGTGCGCCTCCCCCAGCCTCTCCAAAAGACGCCGCGCCGCATCGGCCCGGGGAGCGGCGCCGACCGGAGGAAGGGCCCAGACGTTCCGGGGGGGACTCTCGGGAGACGCGGCGACGATGACCAGCCGTTCGTCGAGGACCGACCATTCGAAGCCGTAATGGTTCCTCCAGATGAAAAGGTTGGTGAACGTCAATTCCGAGGTCCGCGGCTGAAAATCCCACAGGCGGGGGTGGAGGAATTCGCGGTCGGAAATCTCGAGAGGCTTGAATCGCGGAAAGAGGGGCGGGCTGGCGCTCATGTCACATCCGGTTTGTTCACTATCGCCCCTTCCAGACGCTCGGGGGATGCATTGACTTTAGCAGAAACGACGCGGTCCCGGCAAGAAGCGGCCCGCATTGTGTTCGGGAGCCCGAGGCGACGCTCGCCCTGAGACGGATCGGCGCGGCGGAGCGTTATTCCTTAAGTCAAAAGACGCGACCGCACGGCGCCTGAGAAAGCCGGGCTGGGCGAAGGAGGGACAGCCTGATGGACGGGACGGATGAAGCGGCGGACGGGGTTGCGCCGCCCCGGGAGATCGAACTCGAATCGCGGATCATCGGGCGCAGCCCGGATATGCGGCGTGTCCGCGTTCTCGTCCGTCGCGTGGCGGTGAGCGACGTCCCGGTCCTCATCCTGGGGGAAAGCGGAACGGGCAAGGAGCTCGTCGCCCGGGCCATCCATGACCTTGGCCGGAGGGCCGACAGGCCGTTCGTGGCCGTCAATTGCGGGGCGATCCCCGAGACGCTCCTGGAGAGCGAGCTCTTCGGCCACGGCCGCGGCGCGTTCACCGGCGCCCTCAGGGAGCGTCCGGGGCTGGTGGAGGAAGCCGAGGGCGGGACATTTTTCCTGGACGAGACCGGCGACCTGTCACCGGCGCTCCAGGCCAAGCTGCTGAGGCTCGTTCAGGAGCGGGAATTCCGCCGGGTGGGGGAGAACCGGACGCGAAGGGCGGATGTCCGCTTCCTGAGCGCCACCCACAGGGACCTGGCGGCGGAGATCGCCGAGAGCCGGTT
>VGJG01000327.1 GCA_016867615.1 Candidatus Aminicenantota bacterium
CCAGCGTCTGGGCGTTGAGGACCGCCCGGCCGTCGATCCGGCCGCCGCCCAGATGGACGAGCAGCCAGCGGCTCATTTCGTTGACACTGGAGTTGATCGAGCCCGCCGGGCCGACGACGTCGATGTTGCGAAAAGGAATGACCGCGATCTTTTTGTCCCTGAAGACATAAGGCAGGGCGTGGTCGGCGTCCTTTTTTGAATCCTCGACCGAAAAGTTGCTGCGGCCCATGCCCAGGGGGGCGAAGACGACGTCGCGGATCGAATCCTCCCAGCTCTTGCCCGTCAGCGTCTCGACCAGGTAGCCGGCCGTGAGGAACATGAGGTTGTTGTACTGGAACCGCGTGCGCAAGTCGGCCGTCGGCTCGAGATGCTCCAGCCGGCGCACGAACTCCTCCCGGCTCACGCCGGCGTTGTTGTACCACACCAGGTCGTGGCGGGGCAGGCCCGAGCGGTGGGTGACGAGGTCGCGCGGCGTCAAACGCTCGCCGGCCAGCGGGTCGCGGAGCTTGAACCAGGGAATGGCGGCCCGCACCGGCTTGTCCCATTCCACGAGGCCCCTGTCGACGAGGACGCCCAGGGCGAAGGTCGTGAACGCCTTGGAGGAGGAGCCTATGGCCAGAAGGGTGTCGGCCGTCATGGGCGCCTGTCGCTCCGCATCGCGGTAGCCGTATCCCTTGGCCAGGACGACCCGGCCGTCCCTGACGACGGCCACGGCCACGCCGGGGACGTTGAGCTCCTTCAGGCCCCGGGCGACGAGGTCGTCAAAACCGGCCAGGTCCCTGGCGGCGGCCGCCGCCGGATCCTCTCCCCTTTTCAGGGTGAAGGGGAACGATTGTCCCGCCTGGGTGAATTCTCCCGAGATCGTTCCTCCGTCGGACGCCAGCTTTCCCCTGAACGTCGGGTCGCCCGGAACACCCGCGATGGCGCAGGTGAAATCGGCTCCGTGGAGAGCGATCCCCGACAGGGGCAGGTCGCGGGCGTTCTGAGCGGGGATGGAAATGTCCCCCTTCCACGTTCCGTCCTCCAGCAGGGCGAAATCAAGGTCCACTTCGAGCTTCAAGGAGGGAAGCTCGATGGCGCCCTTCCAGCGGCCCGCGAGGTCCGGGGCCAACGCCGCCCAAGCGGCCGAGGCGAGGAACAGGGCCAGGCAGACAACAATCGGGATTGAATACTTAGCGCGCATGCCTCCTCCTGGATCACCCGGGTCGGAATTCCGCCCGGGCGACGGGGTAAGATATGAAAAGAATATTCCGCGAGAGTGCGCCTGTCAATGAAAACACGATGAGCTCTCATCGCCCGCCAAGGGACAGGCCGGCCGAGGCCAAGCCGGTTATATCAGCGGCGTTCGACTTACAGCGTCCCTCTGTGTTAGCCTCCCGGAGGGGGCCTCGGCAAGTCGCCTCGGGGCCCTCTCAGCGGGCTCGATGAAAAGGATTCTGCTCATCAATCCCTCGGCGCCGCACCCTGGACCTCATGGACGGCATCCTCAATCCCTTCCGGTCCGCGAAGAGGTTCTTCGGCACCTTGAAGCGCACTTCCTCCCTGCGGGTGGCCTCGTTCTGCCTGGCGGAAAGCCTCGTCGCCGGGCGCACCCTGAAAAAAGCCCTCCTCCAAGACGCGAAAGAGCCGGCAGCCTGACCGCTTCTGAACCGGACCCGGCCGCCGTGGCCGGCGCGCTGTCGCGGGCCTGGGCCGGGGGCGACACAAAGGGAGTGGAATCTGATACAATCCCGGCGAGGAGTCCGACCGATGCCTAAAACATGGTTGTGCGCGGCTTGCTTTTCCCTTCTCATGCTCTCGGTCCTTCTCCCCGCACGGGCGGAGGCGGCGGGCAAGGACTATTTTTTCCCCGAGGTCGCGATAGCGATCCATGTCGAGCGGGACGGTTCGTTCCGGGTCGAGGAAAGGCGGTCGTTCGCCTTCAGCGGCTCGTTCTCCTGGGCGGAGCTCTTCATCCCCCTCAGAGCCCGCCGGGACGGCCGAAGCCACGACCTCCGCATCGAGGATTTTTCGGTCGCGGACGAGGACGGCCGTCCTCTCCGGCTCGAGTCCGGACGCCGCGGGGACCGGTTCGAGGCCAAGAGGTTCTACTCGGCCCGGGACGAGCGCCGGACTTTCGTCATCCGCTACCGCGTCCGCGGAGGCATCCGAAGCTCGTCCGAGATCAGCGAGCTCTACTGGCAGGCGATCGGCGACGGATGGAGCAAGCCCACGGAGCGCGCCGAGGTGACGGTCCATCTGCCCGAAGCCTTGCCCGACCCCGCGGACATGCTGGTTTACGGACACGGCCCGCTTTCGGGCGTAGCCGAGATCGTCGATGCCCGCACCGCCCGTTTCACTGCCACGAACCTGCCGGGCGGCCAATTCCTCGAAATCCGGGTCGTCTGGCCCGCCGGTCTGACGGACGGCGCGCCCGCGGCCGGGCTCACCAGAGAGGCCGTCAAGGAGGAGGAGGCGCGTTTCGTCCGGGAGACGATCGAGCGGGGCCGGAACGCCCGGGAGGCGGG
The DNA here is from genome assembly GCA_016867615.1 of Candidatus Aminicenantota bacterium. Taxonomy (GTDB): domain Bacteria; phylum Acidobacteriota; class Aminicenantia; order Aminicenantales; family JAFGAV01; genus JAFGAV01. Next base: position 2,508 of record VGJG01000327.1, read on the forward strand.
CGCGAGGCGGAAGCAGACCGTCCGGCGCTGGGTGTATGTCTGGCTGGCCTGGCTCGTCGCCGGCCCACTGATCTTCCTGGCCTTTTATATTCCTCAATGGAAAAAAACAGGCAAAGACCACGCCATTCCCGGAGCGGGCGACTACTTTCGCGAGCCGCCCTCCTCCCTGGCCCCGGTCCTGGTCGAGCACCTCCGCAAGGAGGGGGGAACGACCACGCCCCGGGCGTTCACGGCCACGATCTTCGACCTGGCCCGGAGGGGATATCTGGCCGTCGAGGACCGGCGGGTGGTGAAGACGGGACTCCTCGGATCGAGGGAGAGAACGGAGACGGCCCTGGTCTTAAAGAGCTCCGAAGCTCAGCCCGGGAGAGGCGCTCCGCTCCTTCCATTAGAGAGCGACGTCCTGGAGTTCCTCTTCCGCAGGGTCGGAAAGAGCGCCGGGAGCGAAACGTCGTTGACCGTCGAGGAGCTCAAGGCCTGGCTCAAGCGCAACCCGAGAATTTTTCAGAGCTGGTTCCGCTCCTGGTCGCAATCCATAAAATCCGAGGGCCGCGCCCGGGGGTTCGTCGAGCCGGAATCGATCCGGCTGAGAAACGTTTTTCTCGCGGTCGCTCTGCCCGTCGGGATCCTGACGGCCAACATCCCCCTGGTTCTCCTGGCCGTCATCCTCGTCCCCAAGCTCCTG
>VGJG01000328.1 GCA_016867615.1 Candidatus Aminicenantota bacterium
GAGGGGCCGCCGCGTTTTCGGCTTTCGGGCCAGGCCGGAAGCTACGGCACCCTCTCGGCCGGGCTGGGGCTCGGCGGAGAGCGGGGAGCCTTCCGCTACGACCTGTCCTCCTCCTGGATGAAGACCGACGGATTCTCCGCCGCCGGCGCCTCCTATCCGGGAAATACGGAGAACGACGGCTGCCGGAGCCTGGCGCTCTCCGGAAGGCTGAGCTGGGCCGTCCGGAAGAACATGGAGGCCGAGCTCGGGGCATCCTACGGATCGAACCGCATGGACCTCGACAATTACGGGGGCGCCTACGGCGACGACCCGAACTACAGGCAAGACTACGATTCGCTCCTCCTCCGGGGGACGTTCCGCGCCCGGCTTCTCGAGAACCGCTGGGAGCAGATCCTGAGTCTGTCCGCCGTCCGGCATGAGCGCGACTACCGCAACGCCGAGGACGAGGCCCACCCCTTCGACTCCGAGGAGGGGTCGTTCGCCGGAGCGAGGACGAAGCTCGACTGGCAGCACAACCTCTTCCTCTCGCCCTCCCACACCCTGACCGCCGGCGTCGAGCTCGAGGGGGAAAGGGGGGAATCCGAGTACGTCTCGCGCAGCTCCTGGGGCGTGTATGAAAGCTCCTTCCCGACGGCGTCGTCCGGCGCGGCCGGATTCTACGTTCAGGACCGTGTCCGCGCGGGGGGCGTCTTCTTCGCCACAGCGGGCGCGCGGCTCGACCGTCACGGCGTCGCGGGGACCGCTCTGACCTGGCGCCTGGCGCCGGCCGTCCTCGTTCCCGGCACGGGGACCAAGATCCGCGGGACGATAGGCACGGGGTTCAAGGCGCCTTCCCTGTATCAGCTCTACGCGCCGGGCACGGCCTGGGGCCCGGTGGGCAATGCGGCGCTCAGGCCGGAGCGCTCGCTGGGGTGGGACTGCGGCGTCGAGCAGGGGTTTTTCGGCGGCAGGCTCGCGGCCTCGGCCTGCGTCTTCTCGAATTCCTTCCTCGACCTGATCCAGTTCGATTATCTGCGCGGCTATGCCAACATCGGCCGGGCCGACGCGCGGGGATGCGAGCTCGAAGTCCGCGCCGCGCCCCTGCCCTGGCTGTCCGCGGAGGCGTCCTACACGAGGACGAGGGCCCGCGACCTCGACAGCGGCCTGGACCTCCTGCGCCGTCCCCGGGACAAATTCTCGGCCGGGCTGAGGGTCGCGGCGGGCGGGGCGAGGCTCGCCCTCGAGGCGGTCTGTCTCGGCGCGCGCGACGACCTGGACTTCTCGGGCTGGACGGCCCGGAGGGTCCGGCTCGAACCGTTCCTCATCCTCAACGCCGCGGCGACGCTCAGGCTGCGCGGGGGCGTCGAGGCGGTCGTGCGCCTGGACAACCTTCTCGACCGCGCCTACGAGCTCGTCCGGGGATACGGAACGGCCGGCTTCTCTTTCTACGCCGGGGTCAGGATTGGGGGCTAGGCGCCGGCCGGACAGCCGGCTGCCGGCGCCTCACCCGCTGCCGAAGCGGGGGTTGACCACGTTGCTGAAGATCGAGCCGAAAGTGTAACTGAGGCCTATCGAGAACCGGTAGCGGTAATTCGTGGCCATCTGCTTGCGCTGGAGCAGAACCTCCTCGGGGCTCAGGTCGCCCTTCTGCAGGGAGAGCTGGTCGTGGATGATGGCGTAGCTGCCCCCCAGGTCGAGGCTCAGACCCTTGAAGATCTTCAGGTCGAGGCTGCCCCAGAGCGACAGCCGGTTGTGCTTGAAATTCTCCTGAAAGTAATGCGAGGCCTCGAGCGAGGTCTGGGCCGAGCCCCAGGGCTGCTTGATGACCAGGTCGACGGACAGGGATTGGCTGAGCAGGCTCTCGGCCAGACGGTCGTAGATCGTCTCCTCGAAATAGGAGTTCCTGGAGAACCGCAGCCGGTAGAGCAGGCGGAACTGCTTGCGGGTCGAGGCCGAATAGGGGAAGACGTTGAACTCCAGGGCGGGAGCGAACTTGAGGGACAGCTTGTTGTTGCGGTACGTGTCCGAGTCGAGGCCGGCATAGGCTCCGGCCGACCAGTGCTCGCCCAGGCTGAAGACGAGCAGGCCGTCGAACTGATAGCTCCGGTAGAGGCTCTCGTAGGAGACGTCCTGCCCGTCCTCCGTGTAGCGGAACAGGCTCGACCGCGACGCCCCCTCGAGCTCGACGTGGGCCTTCATCTCCGGAGTCACCCTCCGGGCGTAGGCGCGGCCGGAGACGTCGCTCCGCCGGCTGCTCTCCTCGCCGTTGAGGAACCCGCCGCCGTAGAGGGAAAAGATCCAGTGGTCCCAACTGTCCTTGACCCTCTCGGAATTCAGCTTCTCGGGGAAGGAGATCGTCACCTGGCTCAGGAGAGGGGAGCGGGCGACGTAGCGCATGAGCCCGGCCTTGATCACCCGGACCAGCCCTTCCCGGATCGTGTCCTCGGCGTCGACCCGGCTGGCGTAGAAGCGCAGCGTGTCGTCGATGCCCGCGTAGCCGTTCCGGCCGATGAAGGCGACCGTGAACTCGAGACCGCCCGCCGAATCCTGGCTGGTGATGAGCAGGTGGATGTCGGCGTCCTTGCGGTCCCGGACGAAATTCATGAAGCGGACCTCGGTGCGGATGTAGTCGATGTCGCAGGCCCGCCAGGCGCCGCGGCCGGAGAGGCTGCAGTCGACGAACACCCGCGGCGCCGCCCCCGGCGCGACGGCCGTTTCCGCCTTCGCGGGCTCCGGCCGATCCTGAGCCCGGCCTTGAAGCCCTGGGGCGCTTAAGAAGAATGTCAGGACCAGGGAAAGCGCGGGCAGGACGGCCGGCTTCGCCGCGCCCCTTCGGCGCGCGCCGCGAGCGTCCCGGGGTCGAATCGTCATGGTTGTCTCCATCGGGCCCAAGGCCGGAAAGATAGAACGGAGGGGGGGCCGTGTCAATCCCCCGCGGCGATGAATCGCGAGGCGCCTTCCTTCGACCGACCCTCGATTCCCGCCGTGTCCAACCCTGTCGCAGACCCGGTCAGGCTCTCCCTTTATTCCCCCTGTCTGAGAATGGAGTGAAGGGATCGGATGATTTGAAATTTGCGGCTTTTGACTTTATGATGAACGCTTCGCGCCGCGACAATCGGAGGAGAACATGGACAAGCTTGAAAAGGACGACTTGGTGAGGCTCGTCAGATCGGTCTTTCCCCCTCAGCCGGGGGACAAGCGG
>VGJG01000329.1 GCA_016867615.1 Candidatus Aminicenantota bacterium
CACGGTCCGGGCGGTGAGGGCCGAGGGGGGACTGGCGCCGTGGTCGATGGACGAGACGAGGACGGCGTCGATCAGCCGCCCGACCTCGGGCGAGGGGAACTCGCCCTTGAAGAGAAGGCAGACGGCCTGGGCGAAGGACACCCGGCCCATGAGACCGTCGACCGGGTAGCCGCGCAGCGAGATCTTGTTGGGCTTGACGTCCGTCAGGCCCGTCTTCCAGTGAAGGTCGACCGTGGTCTTTTCCTTCTTGCCCCCCAGGATGCGGCGCGCCAGTCCGGGGATGTCGAAGATCGAGTCCACGACATGGGCCCCCGCCTCGCGCAGCCTGCGGACCTTGGTCTCGTACGAGCCCCGGCCGCCCTCGACGATCGCCCCGGCGTGCGAGAACCGCGTTCCTCCCTTGGCCGCCTTGCCTCCGATGAAGGCCATGAGCGGCTTGGTGAAGCGCTTCTGCTCGATGAGCTCGGCCACGCGCTCCTCCTGGCTCGTGCCGATCTCGCCGAACATGGCCACGGCCCGCGTCTCCGGGTCCTTCTCGAAGAGCTCCAGGACCTCGGGATGGGAGAGTCCCACCACGGCGTCCCCGCCGACATGAACGATCGTGCTCTGTCCGATGCCCTCCCGGCTCAGGTAGTAGGCCAGCGAGGAGGTCATGCCTCCGCTCCGGGAGGAAACGCCCACGGGGCCGGCCTTGAACCATTCGCGGGCCCGCTCGGCCGTGCCGCCGATCATGCCGCACACGGCTCGGCCCGGGCTGAGGACGCCGAGCGTGTTCGGTCCCACGAAGCGCGCCCCCTTGTCCCGGGCCAGGCGGGCGATCTCCAGGACGTCCCAGATCGGAACGCGGTCGGGAACGAGGACCAGGAGACCAACCCCGGCCTCGAGCGCCTCCAGGGCGCCGTTCTTCACCAGGTGGGCCGGGACGAAGACCGCGCTCACGTCGAACGGGCCGGCCTTGTCCCAGGCCTCGCGGACGGAGTTGAACACGGGGACGCCGTGGACCTCCTGGCCTCCCCGGCCGGGCGTCACGCCGGCCGCGACGTTCGTCCCGTAGTCCTTCATGAGCTTCGTGCGGGCCATGCCCTCCCGTCCGGTGATGCCCTGGACGAGGACCCGCGAGGATGTGTCGATCAGGATGGCCATGGTCGCTTCATCTCCCCCCGCCCGGTGCGGCGGCGATGATCTTCTCCCGGTACTCCTTGAGTCCGGGGATGGGCAGGTCGATGACGATCGCCTCCCGCTCGTGGAAACGGCAGTAGATCTCGCAGGCCAGGCACTCGGTGCATTTCCCCTTCTTGGCCTCCTCTGCCGGAACGGCCAGGACGGGCCTGTCCGCCTCGAGCTTGAGGATGCCAGGCGCGCAGGCCTCGACGCAGCCCCGGGTGCGGCAGTCCGCGCAGCGGGAATGGTCGATGCTCAGGCGGCCGGTCACGGTCTCGAAGGCGTAGGCTCCGGCCGCGGGCTCCGGCGCGGCCAGCGGCCGGACGGCGTGCACCCCACCGCCCGTTGCCCGGATCATTTCCTCCAGCCGGGCGGCGCATTTCTCCGGCGAGTCGTCCCGGCCGTAACCCTCGACTTTCATTCCCCGGTCGCGGAGATAGGCGTGCAGGATCTCGCAGGCTTTCTCCTCGAAATTCCCGCCCAGGCGGATGACGGCCGGGATGTCGACCTTCTCCTCGTGAAAGGCCTTGACCAGGCCCCGGGCCGAGTGGAACTGCTCCTGGCTGGCGACGCCCGAACCCGAGGCGAAATAACCCTTGATTCCCGGCTGGGAGAGGATGACCTTCGCCGCCCGGTAGACTTTTGAGGCGGGGGGGTTCCCGCTCGTGTCGCAATAATTGGCCGGCTTGAACCCCCGGGCCAGGACGGCGTCCATGGACATCATCGAGCCGCCGCCCCCCGCCCCGTGAAAGCCGATGAGGGGACTTCCCTCCTCGGGGGCTTCGGCCATCTGCAGGAAATAGAACGTCCCCCGGTAATCCCTCTCCTCAACCTTATAGGCGATCTTCTCCAGCTCCGTGGGAGGACGGTCGAACTCCCGGGCGACTTCGATGCCCAGCTCGGGATGCCGGTAGACGGCGTAGTCGTCGACGACCAGATGGCAGTCGGCGGCCACGACCCGGTCGTCCCCGGTGAGAACGAGAGGATTGATCTCGGCCGACCGGGCGTCGACGGCCCGGGCCAGGGCATAGAGCTTGGACAGGACGAAGGACAGGGGGCCGGATGTCCGGGGCGGAAGCCCGGTGAGAAGGACGGCTTGGTAAACGGCGTTTTCCGTCAGCCCGGCCCGGATATCGACGGGCAGGCGGACGATCCGCTCCGGACGGCGCGCGGCGATCTCCTCGACGCCGCTCCCCCCGACCGAGCTGAAGACGAGGAGGGGCTCCTTGCGGGCGTCGTCGATCACCAGTCCGGCGAAGAATTCGCTCTTGACGGCCAGCTTTTCCTCGACCAGGACCTTGTCCACGACGAAATTCCCGACGCGCATGCCCAGCAGGCCGCGGGCGGCTTCCTCGGCCTGGGCCGGGGTGTCGGCGAACTTGATCCCGCCCAGCTTCGCCCTGCCCGTGACCCAGACCTGGATCTTGACCGCCACCGGCCGGCCGAGCCTCTCGGCGATCTTCCGCGCTTCCTCGGGCGTTGAGGCCGCTTCTCCCTCGGGGACGGGGATCCCAGCGTCCCGGAGAAGTTTTTTGCTCTGGTATTCGAACAGTCTGGCCATGGAAACCATTCCTCCCTGCCGCCCTAAGCGGCCCCGGATCAGACGGATAACCCCGTTATCATTATATAATTTTTGGCGGGACTTTTCGAGGACGTGGTAAAAAAAAGAGGCGGGCGCCGCCGCGGCCGCCCGCCCCGCCCGGTGGAGATCTTACTCCAGCCAGATCTTGACCGTTTCGTCTTCCTCGTAAACCTCGATGAACATCATCGGTCCGAGCTTCTTGAGCTCGGAGAAAAAGAGGCCGAGGTCGATTTTCACGCCGTCGCAATCGACCTTCATGCTCTTCCCGTCATCGGCGCTCTTGACGAACGCCTCGGCCAGGGAGAGGGGCATGGTGACCCTGACCTTGTCCTTGCCCGTCCGGGAATCCGTGACCAGCACCTTGAACCACTGCGCCGTCTTGCCGGGCTGGTAAGAGGGGTTTTCCTTGACGGCTTTC
>VGJG01000330.1 GCA_016867615.1 Candidatus Aminicenantota bacterium
GCTGCGCTACAGGCAGGAGAACGATTTCGTCCGCTATGTGACCAAGTACAAAAAGGACGTGACCAACCTCATCTCCTACTTCAACATCAAGGTGAACGGACTCCTGGCCCACAAGATCCGGACGCACAAATCGCGGCCGGACTGAGGAGCGGCGGGCGTCTCAATCTTCGGAACGCGCGCTCCCGGCTCCTTCCCGGACGGTGATGTCGGCGTGGGAGGTGATCAGCGTCACGGGCGGCTTCCCCTCCCGGTCGGAGAAGGCCCGGACCAGGGAAACGCCGTTGTGCGTGCTCTGGGAGGGCGCCTGGGGGAGAAACCACCGGACCCGGCCGTGCCGGGCGCGGCATTCCACGGGCGACCGGGCCGCGGCCGGCCAGAGGAATTCCAGGGGGGCGTACTCGGCCTCGACCAGGATGCCCCCGTCGATCGAGGCGGGTTCCAGCCGCACGGCGGCGTGCTTCTGCCGGATCGTCGTCCGGCCGCTGAAGTTCCTGAGGTCGACGCCGCCGTGGCTCGTCAGGATGTCGATCCCGGAGGCCGCGAGGCCCTCTCCGCGGACCGGCATATTCCGGCCCCGGATCTTCACCTCGCCCGTCGCCTCCGAGACCATGGTTCGGCCGTGGGAGTTCGAGACGTCGACGCCTCCCCGGACGGCCCGCAGTACGATCTCGGTGTGGCGTCCCCTGACCAGAGCCGGCCCCGTCTCGGTCAGGCTGACGGTGTTGAAGGAGGCGTCGACCTTGACCGACCCGGACAGGCGTCGGCCCGTCACCCGGGAGTGGGTCGCGTTGATCGTCACCTCCCCGGAGACGTCCTCCGCGTCCACCGGGCTGTGGGCCTGTTCGACCTTGAGGTTCCCCTTGACCCGGGAGGCGCGGACGCCGGCGTGACGGTTCCTGATCGAGCAGTCGGCGGCGATGTCGGCCGCCGAGACCGTGCCGTGCCTGTTCTCCAGAGTGAGCGAGCCCCCGACCTCCCCGGCCTCCACGGCGCCGTGGGAGTTGGAGATGATCGTGTCGCCGGTGCGCAGGACATGCACCCGGCCGTGGGCGTTGCGCACGGTGACCTTCATGCCCTGCGGCACGGCCAGGATGAAGTGCGTCTCATGGTTCCGCAGCCCTGCGTCGGGCCGGCCGGCGGCGACGATCACCGTCCGGCCGTCATCCTTGAGGATCAGGCCGAGGCTCTCGGCGGCGCGGCGCGCGTCCTCCTCGTTCCTCCGCCAGACCTTCTTGCTCAGGGTGACGGTCAGGCTTTCCTCCGTCCCGCCCCGGACCTCCACGCTTCCATGCTCGTTCACCACCTCCAGAGCCCCTGAAAAAGGAGGCGGGAGCGCGCCCGCCTCCTCGAAGGTGAAGGCTTTTCCCGTGCGGAGGAAGGGCCCCCAACCGTCGCCCTCCCAGCGGAATCTCCAATTCTCGATCTCGCCGGTCTCATAATGGGTGAGCAGCGTTCCGGCGGCGATGATCAGGAGCAGGAGGAAGAATTCACGGGTTTTCATCATTCCCCCGGAGCGGGGAGCGTCGGCCGGGTCTGCTTTTTTTCCGTCAGGCCGATGAAGAGCTTCCAGCCGCCCCAGGCGATGAGGATGAGAGGCCAGAGGCGCGCCATGTGCCTCAGGACGTCGAGGCCGAAATTCTCGAGCAGCAGCAGGCCGCCGACGGCGACCAGGATCAGGCCCCAGAAGAGCGTGTCTTTATATTTCTTGGCCATGGCCGTTTCCTTTCATTTCTTCTTCTTGAAATAATCGGTCAGGAGCTTGACGCCGAAGAGAACGATGACGGCCGGCCAGAAGTCGGCGATCTGGGAATAGCTGAAGACCTTGTAGTTGGCCAGGAGGAAGATGACGCCCAGTCCGACGAGGATCAGGCCCCAGACGACCGAGCCGCTTCCGGCCTCGAGCTTGAAGCCCGAGCCGTTGGGCTCCTCCTCGAGCTGGAGGGCGGCCTGGTTGATCCGCTTGGCCGTCTGGACGGACTCGATGAGCTGGAAAAACCAGAAGCCCGCCAGGAGGAGGCCGAAGAAGGGCTGGCCGCTTCCGTGCTCCTGGAGCGTGATCATGCCGGCGAAGATGACGATGTACACCAGGCCCTTGGTGTACTCCCGGTTGTAGATCGCTCCCAGTCCGGGGAAGAGCCCCGCCAGGACTCCGGCCAGGCCCGGAGACTTGGGCGGTTTCTTGACGATGATTTTGTCGTTCATGGATGTGCCTCCGTGTTCGTGTAAATTATTCCTGTCTTCCGCCGAGGGGCGGCAGCTTTTCGAGCGAGACGGCGAATTGTTCTCCGGCTCCGCCCAGGGAATCGGCGAGCGATTCGGCCCGGACGTAGACCTGGGTGATCTTGTTGTAGCCGGCGTGCACCTGGCGGTTGAAGCTCTTGACAAGACGTCCGCCGGCCGGGGTGAAGACCATGGCCGCGGCGAAGGCCGAGACCAGGAACGCTCCGGCCAGGACGGGTTGGAGAGAGGGCTTGAGGACGAAGGAAGGGAAGCGGCGGCGCGCGGCGGCCGCCGAGGGAATGCCCCGCAGCCGGGCCATGAGGGAGGGGCCTGGCTCGACCTCTTCCATGGAGGACAGGGCGGCATCGGTCCGTTTCAGGCGTTCCGCGAGGCCGGCGCAGTCGGGGCACCTGCCGAGGTGGAAGGAAACGCGGGCGCGCTCCTCGGCCGAGAGGCCTCCCTCGATATAGGCGGGCAGGAACTTCTCCCAGTCTTTACAGCGCATGTTCATGCTCCTCCGGCCCCTTCAGAATCTCGGCCAGCCTGAGCTTGGCCCGGCAGACGCGGGACTTGACCGTTCCCACGGGCAGCTTCATGATCTCCGCCACGTCCTCATAGGCTTTGCCCTGGATTTCCTTGAGGATGACGGCCAGCCGCATGTCCGCCGGAAGGCTGTTCAATCCCCTCCACAGAAGGTCTCGGTCCTCCCGGCCGGCCAGCCCGTCCTCGGGGCCGGCGGAAGCGGAGTGAGCCCGGGCGACGGCGACTTCGAAATCGTCGCGATTCTTCCTCTCCCAGCGGGTCCGCCGATAGGAGTCGATGAGGTGGTTCCTGGCCACGGTCAGGAGCCAGGCGTCGAAGTTCTTCATCCGGTCGAACCGGTCCAGGGAATGGAAGACCTTCATGAAGATTTCCTGGGTCTGGTCCTC
>VGJG01000331.1 GCA_016867615.1 Candidatus Aminicenantota bacterium
TTCGCCGGTCAGGGCGCTTTCCGCGACGCGCAGCTCGCGGCAGTCGAAAAGGCGCAGGTCCGCCGGCACCCTGTCGCCGGACTGCAGGATGACGATATCGCCGGGCACGATCTCCTCGGCGGCGATTCGTTTCCGCTCGCCGCCGCGGACGGCGAGCGTCGAACTGGTCATGGCCCGCGCCAGGGCGTCGATGGCCTTCAGGGCCTTGGACTCCTGGACAAAGCCGATGATCGCGTTGGCCAGGATGACGGCGAAAATCACCGCGGAGTCGATATGCTCCCCGACGGCCAGGGTGACGACGGTCGCCGCAAGCAGGATCATCACCAGCGGCTGGTAGAACTGCAGAAGAAACCTCACCAGGGGGCTTTGGGTCTTGGGGGGCGTCAGCCGGTTGGGCCCGAATTCGGCCAGCCGGCGAGCGGCTTTTTCGAAGCTGAGCCCCGAAAGGCGGTCGGTCTCCAGGAGCCCGACGACTTCGTCCGGCGACAAGCTGTGCCAGGAATTCTCAGCCATCCCTCACCTCGGAAAACATCCGTGCGTCGCGACACACCCCGGGCTCCGACGGCCCGAGGCCGCCGTCAGTAGGAATCCCGGGAGGCAGCGAAACGATTCCATGGCGCTTCATTATACAAGAATAAGGCTATCATATCTGTATCTCCATAATGCCGAAGGGGCCTCATTGACTATAAACTCCTCAAGCCGGAAATCTCGGGAGATGAGCAGGCCATCGAGCGGTTCTCGAACGAGCTGCGGCTGAGCCGGAAGATCTCGCACCGGCACGTCTGCCGGATGTTCGACCTGGGGGAGGTCGAGGGGACCCACTACATCACCATGGAGTACGTCTCGGGCGAGGACCTGAAGACCATCCTGCGGATGATGGGGCCGATGAGCGCGGGCAAGGTGGCCCTCGTGGCGCGGCAGGTGTGCGAGGGGCTGGCCGAGGCGCACCGGCTGGGCGTGGTCCACCGCGACCTCAAGCCGCAGAACCTGATGATCGACCGGGAGGGCTCGGTCCGGATCATGGACTTCGGGATCGCCCGGTCGCTGAAGGTGAAGGGGATGACCGGGGCGGGGGTGGTCATCGGCACGCCGGAGTACATGTCGCCGGAGCAGATCGAGGGCCAGGAGGCGGACAACCGCTCGGACATCTACTCGCTGGGGATCATCCTCTACGAGATGACGACGGGCCGGATGCCGTTCGAGGGGGAGACGTTCCTGAGCATCGCCCTGAAGCAGAAGACCGAGGCGCCGCGCAATCCCCGGGAGCTCAACCCGCAGATTCCGGAGGACCTGAACCGGCTCATCCTGCGCTGCCTGGAGAAGGACCGGGGGCGGCGCTACCAGAAGGCCGAGGACGTCCTGTCCGACCTGGAGAAGATCGAGAAGGGGATCCCGACGACGGAGAGAATCATCCCTCCGGGCAGGCCGTCGACCTCGCGGGAGATCACGGTCAAGTTCCGGCCCCGGAAGCTCGTCCTGCCGGCGGCCGGCCTGGTCGTCCTCGTTGCGGCGGCGGTCTTCGGGATCCGCCTCCTGTCCCATAGGAAAACCTCCCCCGCCGAGGCCGGGGGCAAGCCGTCTCTGGCGGTCATATACTTCGAGAACAACACCGGCGATCCCGGCCTGGACCATTGGCGGAAAGCGCTCCCCGAGCTCCTGGTCACCGACCTGTCGCAGTCCAAGTACGTCAAGGTCCTGAGCGGCGACGAGATGTTCGAGATCCTGAACGATCTCGACCAGGACGAGGTCAAGACCTATTCGGCCAAAACCCTGAGGGAGGTCGCCTCGCGCGGGGGGGTCAATCACATCCTTCTCGGCGGGCTGACCAGGGCCGGCGACTCTTTCCGTCTCGACTACCGGCTCAAGAGCTACGGTTCGGGCGAGACGGTCGGCTCGGGCTCGGTGTCCGGCCAGGGCCTGGAAAGCTTCTACCCGATGGTCGATTCCCTGACCCGCAAGGTCAAGGAGGACCTGAAGCTGAGCCGGGCTGAGATCGCGGACGACATCGACGCCGAGCTGGACAAGATCACGACATCCTCTCCCGAGGCAATGGCCCTCTACATCGAGGGACGCGAGTATCATCACCGGAACGATTTCGCCAAAAGCATCGAGCTGATGAACAAAGCCCTGGCCATCGACCCGAACTTCGCCATGGCCTACCGGTCGATGGCCATGTCCTATTCCAATTCCTATTTGCGGTCCGAGAGCGGTCGCTGCCTGGAAAAGGCCATGGGTCTTCGCGACCGCATATCCGAGAGGGAGCGGCTTCTCCTGGAGGCGGAATATTATTCCAGGTCCGAACGAACGGCCCGTCAAGCCATCGACGCCTATGAGCGGTATCTCAAGGTCTATCCCGACGACGCCTTCGTCCAGAACAAGCTGGCCTACCTCTATCTCGGATACAATCTTTATGACAAGGCCATTGAATTTAGCCTGGCGGCGATAGGGAACAAGTCGACGAAGTACTATCCCTACTCCTACATCGCCGGCGCCTATGAGGCCCTGGGAAGGCGGGACGAGGCCAAGGCCGTCATCGATTCCTATCTCCGGGACATCGGCGACAGCGCCGTCTTGCGCGGGTCCGCCCTGGCGGAATACTACATTTATCATGGGAAGTTCGAGGCCGCCTTGACGGAGATCGACCGGGCTTTGGCCCTGAGCCCGGGCGCGGCGACGATCGCTTTTACCCGGGGGGCGCCTTATATCTATCAGGGGGACCTGGCCAGAGCGGCCGAAGCGTATCAGAATCTGTTGAAATATAAGAATCCCGCTGCGCCGATGTACACCCTCTACGGAATGGCGCAACTGGCCCTTCTCCAGGGGAAGTTCAAGGAGGCGGCGTCCCTGGCCGAACGGGGGGCCGCGTCCATGGAGCAAGCCAAGGAAACGACCCTGCTCAACGGCTTCCGGCTGACCTTGATCGGTTCCCAATGGAGGTCGGGCCGCTTGACCGAGGCGGCCGGGACATGCCGTCGCGTCCTGGACTCCGGCAAGGCCGCGGATAGTCTTGCCTGGCAGAGACGGGCTCTGTTCTTCGAGGGACTCGTCCTGTGCGACCAGAGAGCCCTGGGCAGGGCCGAGGCCGTCGCCGGAGAGCTGACCTCTCTGTGCCGGGAGGCGATGGATCCCCAGGATCAGGGTT
>VGJG01000332.1 GCA_016867615.1 Candidatus Aminicenantota bacterium
CAGAGGAACTGCAGGAGGAGGCTGACGGGCTTTTTATGATCATAGACGGTGTTGATGCGCTCGAAAAAGGTGATGACCACGGTCAGGGCGGCCAGTCCGGCGAAGACCAGGCTGAAGAGAAGAGCGTACTTGCGTATGACGTACCTGTCGAGGATACGGGGGAAGCCCGACCAGGATCTCGGCCGCCGGGCCGCCCGGCGGACGGGCTCTTCCGCCGCGGACGATGAAACCCGCCGCGCCGGCGCACTCGTCCTCCGTAGGAACAATTTCGGCTCGCGGTCGGACCTCAAGAAAAGCGCCAGGCTGAAGACCAGGAACAGGATGTTCGCTCCCCACATACCCAGGAGGGGAGGAATCTTGCCGTCCCGGGCGAGCTGCTCTCCGGCCGTGATGAGGATGTAGTACAGGACGATGATGCCGATGCTGATCGTGAAGCCGGACGTCCTTCCCCCCTTCCGGGTGGAAACCCCCAGGGGAAGCCCGAGGAAGACGAAAACCAGACAGGCGAAAGGCAGGGCGAACCTCTTGTGAATCTCGATCCAGTAGGAGCGATGCTCCCGGAGTCGGCTGTCGAGCTCCAAGCGGGCGGCGGCGTCCCAGCCGCCTTCTTCCCTCCGGCGCTTCAGGTCCCCGATCGCCCGCCTCACGGAGGCTTCCCCCCTCCTGAGCTCCAGAATGTCCTTTTCCCGGACCGTCGGGGCATGGGAAAACGAGGCCAGGAGGTTCTCGACCGGCAGGTCCTCCCGGAGACTTTGAAAGTAGGTGATCTTGTATTTTTCCGGAGCGTCGAGGGGATAAGAATGATCGGACCCGTCGGTCAGGCTCAGGGTCAGACGCCCCAGGTCCGGGGCGGCGTCCAGGCGCCCGAGTCCGGCCACGATCAGACGGGGTTCCTGAGGATCGGTCTTGACGGACATCAGGACGCTCTCCCAGAGGTCTTCCCCCTCCGCCAGGTCCCGGACATAGATGACCGTGTTCGCCAGGTTTTCGTTGAACACCCGGGGCGTGACCCGGAACTGCACGCGGTGGAGAACCCGGCTGACATACGTCCGCACATAGAGAGAGTTCGTCCGGGGAGCCAGGTAAAGGGTGAAGAACGACGTCAGCAGCCAGCCGCCGACGGAGAAGAGAAACAGGGGCCTCAGGAGGCGGTTTCGGCCGATGCCCAGGGTTTTGAAGGCCGTCACCTCCGAGTCTGAAGACAGGCGGCTCAATCCGGCCAGGATGCCCATGAGCACGGCCATGGGCACGGCGAAAGCCAGGATGGCGGGCAGGAGAAATGCCAGGAGCTCGAAGGTCACGAGCACCGACACGCCCCGGGTGACGATCTGCTCGGTGAGGACCAGGATCTGGTTCATGAGCAGGACGAAGCTGAAGAGGAGCAGGCCGAGAAAAAATGGCGGCGCCACTTCGCGCAGGACGTAGCGGTCGAAGGTGCGGAGCATGGCTTTCTGCCCCCCCTAGCATAAGGCCCCGGCCGGAAAAAGAAAAGGCCCCGGGCGACGCCCGGGGCCTTCGGAATTCAGGAGACGGACCGCCGCCTCAGTACATATCCCCGCCGGGAGGAGCGGGATATTTGGAGTGCTTTTCCTCCTCGGGGATCTCGCTGATCAGGCCTTCCGTGGTCAGCATCAGGCCGGCGATGCTCGAGGCGTTCTGCAGGGCGATGCGGACGACCTTGGTCGGGTCGAGGATGCCGCCCTTGACCATGTCCTCGTATTTCTCGGTCAGGGCGTTGAAGCCCATGTCGCCCTTGAGGTCGCGGACCTTCTCCACGACGATCGAGCCCTCGTGGCCGGCGTTGTAGGCGATCTGGCGCACGGGCTCCTCGGCGGCCCGACGGATGATGTCGATGCCGATCTTGATGTCTCCCTCGGCCTTGAGGCCGTCCAGGGCTTTCATGGCCCGGACGAGGGCCACACCGCCCCCGGGGACGATGCCTTCCTCGACGGCGGCCTTGGTGGCGTGCATCGCATCCTCGACGCGGGCCTTCTTTTCTTTGAGCTCGGTCTCGGTGGCCGCCCCGTCCTTGATCAGGGCCACGCCTCCGACGAGCTTGGCCAGCCTCTCCTGGAGCTTTTCCCGGTCGTAGTCGGAGGTCGTCTCGTCGATCTGGGTGCGGATCTGCTTGATGCGGGCCTGGACCTCGGCCTCCTTGCCCTTGCCCTCGACGATGGTCGTGTTGTCCTTGTCCACGACGACCTTCTTGGCCTCGCCCAGCCAATCCAAGCCGACCTTCTCCAGCTTCACGCCGATGTCCTCGGTGATGACCTGTCCGCCGGTCAGCTTGGCGATGTCCTCGAGCATGGCCTTGCGGCGGTCGCCGAACCCGGGGGCTTTGACCGCGCAGCAGATGAAGGTCCGCTTCAGGTTGTTGACCACCAGGGTGGCCAGCGCCTCGCCCTCGACTTCCTCGGCGACGACGAGCAGCGGCCGTCCCATCTTGGCCACGCTCTCCAGCAGGGGCAGGAGCTCCCGCAGGTTGGAGATCTTCTTCTCATGCAGCAGAATGTAGGGGTTCTCCAGGACGCATTCCATACGGTCGGGGTCGGTGATGAAATAGGGGGACAGGTAGCCGCGGTCGAACTGCATGCCCTCCACGACTTCCATGGTCGTCTCCAGCCCCTTGGCCTCCTCGACGGTGATGACCCCGTCCTTGCCGACTTTGTCCATGGCCTCGGCGATGATCTTGCCGATGGATTCGTCGTTGTTGGCCGAGATGGCGCCCACCTGGGAGATCATCTGGCCGGTCACTTCGCGGCTGAGCTTCTTGAGCTCGCCGACCACGGCCTCCACGGCCTGGTCGATGCCCTTCTTGATGAGGGTCGGGTTGGCCCCGGCGGTGACGTACTTGAGGCCCTGGGCGTAAATGCTCTGGGCCAGGACCGTGGCCGTGGTCGTTCCGTCACCGGCGACGTCCGACGTCTTGGAGGCCACCTCTTTCACCAGCTGGGCGCCCATGTTCTCCAGCGGGTCCTTGAGCTCGACTTCCTTGGCCACGGTCACGCCGTCCTTGGTGCTGGTCGGGGAGCCGAACTTCTTTTCCAGGACGACGTTCTTGCCCCGCGGACCGAGCGTGGCCTTGACCAGGCTGCTCAGCTGATTGACCCCGCGCAACAGGGCCTGCCGGGCGTCTTCGCC